>JBGSTN010000802.1:0-1607 GCA_041736455.1 Burkholderiaceae bacterium
TGGCTCGTTGCAGCGCGCACGATCATGACCACCGACACGCTGCCCAAGGCGGTATCGCGCACCGTAACCGTAGGCGACCGCGTGGTGACGATCAACGGAATCGTCAAGGGCGCAGGGATGATCCGGCCCGACATGGGCACCATGCTGTCGATCGTCGCGACCGACGCCGCGGTGCCGGCCGACCTCCTGTCGGCCTGGGTGCGCCAGGCCGCGGATCAGAGCTACAACCGCGTCACGGTCGACGGTGATACCTCGACCAACGACAGCTTCATCGCGGTTGCCACCGGCAAGTCGGGTGTCGTGGCCGATGCGGCAGATACGGCGCTGCGCGATGCGCTGTTCGACGTGACCCGAACGCTGGCGCAGGCCGTCATCCGCGATGGTGAAGGCGCGACGAAGTTCGTCACCATCCAGGTCGATGAAGCCGGTTCGCTCGCCGAAGCCTCGGCCGTCGCCTATGCGATCGCCCATTCGCCCCTGGTCAAGACTGCCTTCTTCGCGTCGGATCCGAATCTCGGGCGGCTGCTCTGCGCGATCGGCTATGCGGGAATCGACGACCTGGACGTCGGCAAGGTGTCGTTGTTCCTCGACGATGTCCTCGTCGCCCAGGATGGCGGGCGTCACCCCGACTATCGCGAAGAGGACGGCAAGCGCGTCCTGGCCCGGCCCGAGTTCTCGGTGACGGTGCGATTGGCACGCGGATCGGTCAGCACCACGGTCTGGACCTGCGACCTGTCGCACGACTACGTCTCGATCAACGCCGACTACAGGAGCTAGTCGCATGTCCGAACTGACGGCATTGATCGCCCGCGCCGAGCAATTGCTCGATCGGTTCGATCGTCTGTTGCCCCAGTCGGCAGAGCCCGACTGGCACGCCTCGGTTGCTTTCCGGTGGCGCCGCCGTCAGAGCGTGTTCGGCGTGCGCGGTGAACTGCAACCCGTTCGCACGCTGTCGCCGATCATGCTCGACGACCTGAAGAATATTCCCGAACAGAAAGCCCTGATCGAGCGCAACACCCGGCAGTTCGTTGCCGGATTACCGGCGAACAACGTGCTGCTGACGGGCTCGCGAGGCACCGGCAAGTCGTCGTTGATCAAGGCGTGCCTGAACGCACATGCGTCGCAGGGCCTTCGTCTGGTCGAAGTCGACAAGGACGATCTGGTCGATCTGTCCGATATCGTCGAACTCGTCTCGCAGCGACCGGAGCGGTTCGTCATCTTCTGCGACGACCTGTCCTTCGAGGAAGGCGAGGCCGGCTACAAGGCACTCAAGAGCGTGCTCGACGGTTCGGTGGCCGCCCAGTCGGACAACGTGCTGGTCTATGCGACGTCGAATCGCCGTCACCTGATGCCGGAATACATGAAGGAGAATCTCGCCGCGAAGCACCAACCCGACGGCGAGATCCACCCGGGCGAGACGGTCGAAGAGAAGATCTCCCTGTCCGAACGGTTCGGGCTCTGGGTCGCGTTCTATCCTTTTCGTCAGGATGATTATCTTGCCGTCGTCGGCCATTGGCTGGAGCATTTCGGTTGTGATGCAGGGGCAGTCACCGCCGCGCGTGGCGACGCGCTCCGATTCGCGCTTGAACGCGGCTCGCGCTCGGGTC
>JBGSTN010000815.1:0-4221 GCA_041736455.1 Burkholderiaceae bacterium
TCACGCGGACCGACGCCGGCACGGCGCCGCCGCGGCTTGCGAACGTCGATCAACGATATGAACCGGTCGTCACGCTGAACGGTTGGACGTTGCCTTGGCGGGTGAATGCGGGGTTCAAGGAATTCCACCTGGTCGCCGAACCGGTGGTTCGCGAGATGGCGCCCGGCTTCAAGGCCCATCTCTGGGGCTACAACGGCCAGAGTCCGGGACCGACCATCGAAGTGGTCGAAGGCGATCGCGTGCGGATCTTCGTCACCAACAGGCTGCCCGAACACACCAGCGTGCATTGGCACGGGCAACGGTTGCCCAATGGCATGGACGGCGTCGCGGGCCTGACGCAGCCTGCCATCCAGCCTGGCAAGACCTTCGTGTACGAATTCGTCGCGCGTCGCCCGGGCACGTTCATGTACCACCCTCATGCCGACGAGATGACTCAGATGGCGATGGGCATGATGGGATTCTGGGTCACGCATCCAAAGCACCGCCACCCTGCGATCGTCGACGTGCAGCGCGATTTCTGCTTCCTGCTCAACGCGTTCGACATCGATCCCGGCAGCTACACCCCCCGGACGATGACGATGCTGGATTTCAATCTCTGGGCCTGGAACAGCCGGATCTTCCCCGGCATCGATTCGCTCAATGTCCGGCGCGGCGACAAGGTTCGCATCCGTATCGGCAATCTGACGATGACGAATCATCCGATCCACCTGCATGGGCATGAATTCACGGTCACCGGTACCGATGGCGGACCTACGCCGGTTGGGGCACGCTGGCCGGAAGTCACCACCGACATTGCGGTCGGCCAGATGCGCCAGATCGAGTTCGTCGCAGACGAGGAGGGCGACTGGTCGCTGCATTGCCACAAAAGCCACCACACGATGAATGCGATGGGGCATGCCGTACCCACGATGATCGGCGTGGACCACAGCGGCGTGGCGAGCCGCATCAACAGGCTGATCCCCGACTACATGGCAATGAGCGAACGCGGGATGGCCGACATGAGCGAAATGGAAATGCCGATCCCGGACAATACGGCCCGGATGATGACAGGCGATGGTCCTTTCGGCTCGGTGGAAATGGGTGGCATGTTCAGCGTGCTGAAGGTTCGGCGGGATCAACCGCCCGGCGATTACACCGACCCCGGCTGGTTCAGTCACCCGTCGGGATCGGTCGCTCGTGAGGTCGGCGGCACGCCGGTGGAACCGGTTCGTTCGGGGGCAGCCGGCGGCCATTCGATGCCGCGCGCGCAGATGCCGTCCGGTCCGACCGAGGTGAGAGTTCGAAAGCCCGCTGCGCACAGCGGACATTGATGGATGACGTGAAAGGAGTTGTTGCAATGCCTCGACATTCGAATCTGCCGAACGCCATTCGGCGAAGAATCCTGCTCGGCGCGCTTGCTGTCGGATGGTCTCCGCTGGCGGCGGCCGTCACGAAAGGCGCCAGCGCCATCGAAGTCTGGAAAGATCCCAATTGCGGTTGCTGTCATGACTGGATCTCGCATCTCGAAGCGAACGGTTTCGTCGTCGCCGTGATCGACAAGGGCAACGCCGCCGCGCGAACGCGCCTTGGCATGCCGAACCGATTCGGCTCCTGCCATACGGGCCTCGTGCAAGGTTACGTGATCGAAGGACATGTGCCGGCAGCCGATATCAGGCGCCTGCTCGAGGAGAAACCCGAAGCCCTCGGCCTGGCTGTTCCCGGCATGCCGATCGGTTCACCCGGCATGGACGGTCCTGCGTACGGCGGTCGCCGTGATCCCTATGATGTGTTGCTCGTTGCGCGCGACGGTTCGGCGCGTATCTTCAACACCTATTCGTGAGAATTCGATGCATTTCCTCCGACGAGCGTCGACGATCGCTGTGCTGGCTTCCGGCATCATGATTCCTTTTTCGGGTCTTGCGCAGGTCCCGATGGATCAGCACGGGATGGATCACGCCCCGGCATCCGCCGCGATGACCGAAGGCGAAATCAGGAAGGTCGATCAGGCGAACGGCAAGGTCACGATCAGGCACGCCGAGATCAGCAACCTGGACATGCCGCCCATGACCATGGTGTTCACGGTGACGGACAAGAATCTGCTGCGCGGCCTGAAGGCGGGCGACCAGATCAGATTCGCTGCGGTCGATGACGGCGGCAAGCTGGTCGTCACCGCAATCGATTCGCGCCGCTGAAGTGCCGGCAGGTCATTCGGCGTTCCGTTTGCGTCGCTGCCAGGCCAGCAGTTCTCCGACGAATCCGCGCCGGAAGCCGATCACGCAGACCACGAAGATCACGCCGATGATCACGGTCACCCACGACCCCACCCGGTCTGCCAGGAAGTTCTGCAGGCCGATGATCGTGAACGCACCGAGAACCGGCCCGGCAAACGTGCCCATGCCGCCGAGCAGTGTCATCAGCACGACTTCGCCCGACAACGACCAGTGAGCATCGGACAGTGTGGCAAACCCCAGCACCATCGTCTTGAGCGAGCCCGCGAGGCCTGCGATCGTCGTTGACAGCACGAACGCCAGCAATTTGTAGCGGTCGACGTCGTACCCGAGCGATATCGCACGCGGTTCGTTCTCGCGTATGGCCTTCAGGATCTGGCCATAGGGTGAATGCACGATGCGGATGATGCCAAGGAAGACTGCGACGAATACGGCGAGAACGACGTAATACATCGTGATGTCGCTGGCCAGCGAGACGACCCCGAACAGGTTGCCGCGAGGCACCCCCTGCAAGCCATCTTCACCACCGGTGAACGATGCCTGCAGCCAGACGAAGAAGACCATCTGCGCCAAGGCCAGCGTGATCATCGCAAAGTAGATGCCCTGACGCCGGATCGCGATCAGGCCGACGACGAGACCCAGCAATCCGGCCCCCAGCGAGCCGACGATGACGCCCAGTTCGGGAGAGAGGCCCGCCTGCTTGACCAGCCAGCCGGTGAAGTAGGCCGCAGCGCCCAGATAGGCCGCGTGACCGAATGACAGCAGGCCCGTGAAACCGAGCAACAGGTTGAAGGCACATGCGAAGATCGCGAAGCAGAGCGCCTTCATCATGAAGATCGGATAAAGTCCGATGAAGGGTGCCGCCAGCAGGAGGACCATGACGGCCGCCCAGGCCCAACGCGAACGTCGGTCGATCGAGGCGCTGATCGCGTCGCTCATCATGCTTCCTTGCCGAACAGACCGGCCGGGCGAAGCACCAGCACGATCGCCATGATCACGAAGACGACGATGCTCGATGCTTCCGGATAGAAGACCTTGGTCATGCCCTCGATCAGACCCAGCGCGACACCGGTGACGATGGAGCCGAGAATGGAACCCATGCCGCCGATGACGACGACGGCGAACACGACGATGATCAGGTTGCTGCCCATCAGCGGCGTGATCTGGATGACGGGAGCGGCCAGCACGCCGGCCAGCGCCGCGAGCCCCGCACCCGCGCCGTAGGTGAGCATCACCATCATCGGCACGTTGACCCCGAACGCCTGGACGAGCTTGGGGTTCTCGGTGCCCGCCCGCAGGTACGAACCCAGGCGCGTGCGTTCGATCACCCACCAGGTCACCAGGCACACGAACAACGAGGCGAACACCACGAAGCCGCGATAGTTGGGCAGGATCATGAAACCGAGATCGGTCGCACCCTGCAGGGCGTCCGGCACTGCGTACTGCTGTCCCGATACGCCGAACTGATCACGGAAGATGCCCTCTGCGATCAGCGACAGGCCGAACGTCAGCAGCAGCCCGTAGATCGGGTCGATGTTGTAGAGATGCTTGAGCAGCGTGCGTTCGATCAGCACACCGAGCGCGCCGACCACCAGCGGCGCGATGACGAGCGCACCCCAGAAACCGATGCCGAGTTGTTCGACGAGCAGATAGGCGACGTAGGCGCCGATCATGTACAGCGCGCCATGGGCGAAATTGACGATCCCCAGCAGGCCGAAGATCACCGCGAGCCCCAGGCTGAGCATCGCGTAGAAAGATCCATTGACCAGCCCGAGGAGGAGCTGGCCCAGGAACGCCTGCAGAGGGATACCGAAGATTTCCATGGGGCGCTACACCGTTCCTAGGGTTCCGTTCACAGGCGTTCCGTTCCTGTCAGATTCCACCGTGCTGAACGCGCCCCGTAGCGGCCCAAACGTTCGCGTCCAACACTGCGAACCACCGCGGAGCGGGCTCCGCCCGGCCGCAGGAGGTGCCCCCGGGGGACTGAGCCCGGACGAGAGACGGTCCCTGCGGA
>JBGSTN010000840.1:0-6763 GCA_041736455.1 Burkholderiaceae bacterium
GCGTGAACGGCGCGGCCGCTGGTCTCGAGGCGGAAGCCGCCGGCATCGCCCTCGATCGCGCTGACCGGATGGTTTGCCCGATAGTCGACGCCGAGCAGTTTCATGCCCAGGTGCAGCGCGCGAAAAAGACGCAATGAGTTCACGTGACCATCGAAACGGCAATAGCTGGCTCCCACCACGTCGGGGCCGATGTCCGGCAGGCACGATGCGAGCGCACTCCGATCGAGCATCTCCGTTCCGTACGACGCCACGCCGACCTGCTCGTGAAACCTGCGCAGATAGTCGGCCCGCCGCTCGAGTTCATCGCCGGACAGACACACGTGAAATCCGCCTGGCCGCTCGAAACAGACGTCCAGTCCGGTCTGCGTCTTCAGTTCCTCGGCGAAGCGGGTCCAGCGATGGCTCGACGCCAGCGTCCAGTGAGAATAGGCAGGTAGCCCCATGCCCTTGCTCTGGACCCAGATCAGCGCGAAGTTGCCGCGCGAGGCGCGTATGGCGATGTCGCTTTCGTCGAGCACCACGACCCGTTGCTGCGCTCGCGCGAGCCCCCATGCGATCGCGGCACCGACCAGGCCGCCGCCGACGACGGCGACATCGAATGAATCCGGACCCGTCGCCATCAGGGCTCCTGCCTGCCTTTGCCGATCAGTAGCGCCTCGAGTCCGTAGAGACGGTCGAGTGCCACGAGTGCAAGCACGGTGATCGCGATCACGACGGCCGATACCGACGTGACCAGGGGATCGATGTTGTCCTGGATGTAGAGGAATATCCGCACCGGCAAGGTCTCTGTACCTGGCGTCGCGATGAACACGGTCATCGTCACCTCATCGAAGGAATTGATGAAAGCCAACGCCCATCCGCTGATGAGACCCGGCAGGATCAATGGCAGGGTGATCCGGCGCAGGATCGTCATGTCGCCGGCGCCGAGCGATTCGGCCGCATGGGAGAGTTCCGGATTCATGCCGACCGCCGAGGCCAGCGTCAGGCGCAGGGCAAATGGAAATACGATGACCACGTGTGCGATCACCAGGCCCTGGAATGTTCCGGCCAGGCCGATTTCGGTGAAGAAACGCAAAAAGGCGATGCCGAGCACCACGTGCGGAATCATCAACGGAGATTGGAAGAGGGCCAGCATCGCGTCGCGTCCACGAAATCGATATCGTGCGATGGCCAGTGCTGCCGGGACGCTGAGCGCAACGGCAATCAGTGACGACAGTGCGCCCAGGCCGATGCTCTGCCAGAAGGCACGGATGAACTCGGGATAGTCCGCGATCGCGCGGAACCAGCGCAGGGACAGCCCGTTCGTCGGGAACGACAGGAACGCCTCGGGCGTGAACGCGACTGCACAGACCACGACGATGGGCGCGAGCATGAAGATCACGAACAACGTGTGGAAGATCAGGGCGAGCGGTCCGTTGCGTCTCATTCGAATACCTGCTCGTGTCGGCGCTCGACCAGCAGATTGGTCAGGACGATCACGATGATCAGCGCCGCCAGCAGCACGACCGCGATCACCGCGCCGAGTGGCCAGTTGAGCGTATTGAGGAACTCGTCGTAGGCGAGCGTCGAGGCCATCTTGAGGCGGCGCCCACCGATGATGGCGGGCGTGGCGAACGCACTGGCAGCAAGCGCGAAGACGATGATGCTTCCCGCCAGCAGACCGGGAACGACCTGAGGCAACACGATTCGAAAGACGATCTGCATCTGGCCGGCGCCAAGCGATGCGGCGGCGTTCTCCACCTGCGAATCGAGCCGCTGCAGCGATGCCCAGACCGAAAGCACCATGTAGGGCAACAGCACATGGGTCAATGCGATCACGACGCCCGTCTCGGTGAACATGAAAGGCAGCGGTGCCGAGATCAGTCCGAGCGAACCAAGCAGGCGATTGACCACCCCCGCATCGCCACCGAACAGCAGCGCCCAGCCCAGCGTGCGCGCCACCACCGATATGAGCAGCGGACCGAGGATCACGACCAGGAAGATCCCGCGCCAAGGACTTTGCAGCCGGTTCAGGATATACGCTTCGGGTGCGCCCAGCAGAGCGGCGAGCACCGTGACCAGCACCGCAACGCGCAGGGTGCGCAGGAACACCTCGTGAAAGTAGCTGTCGGTCAGCACTTCGTGCCAGTTCTTCAGATTGAAGACGGCTTGAATCCCGCTGTACTGGCCCCATTCGTGAAACGACAGGATCACGGTCATGCCGATCGCCACCAGGACGACCAGCACGAACAATGACAGCGCCGGCGCTGTCATCAGATAGGGCAATGCCGAACGCTTCGTGACGGCACCGGTCATTTCACGCTCCCCGCAGCCGCATGTCGGATGCGGACCAGCCGACGAACACCGATGCACCTTCCGGCGGGGGCTCGCTGCCGTCGTTCTGCCGGACGATCGTCAGCAGTGCCGCGTCGACCTGCACCTGGAAGAGCCAATGGTTGCCTTGAAAGATGCGGTTGACCACGCGGCCGGCCAGTTCGCCGCTCATCGCCACGCCCGCGCCGGCCGCGCGAATCGACATCTTCTCGGGCCGGATCGAAATCTTGACATCACGAGAGCGAGCGGGTTCTTCCAGCGTCCAGTGGGCCGCGCCGATGGCAAGCACCATGCCGTCGGCCGCCACCCGCGCGTCGAGAACATTTGTCTTGCCGAGAAACTCGGCAACGAACGGCGTCGCCGGCCACTCGTAGGTTTCGTGCGGCGGACCGATCTGTTCGACCCGACCCTTGTTCATCACGACGATGCGATCGGCCAATGCCATCGCCTCCCCCTGATCATGGGTGACGAGAATGGTCGTCGTGCCGAGCTTGCGCTGGATCTGCCGCAGCTCGATCTGCATCTCCTCGCGCAGTTTCGCGTCGAGATTCGACAACGGCTCGTCGAGCAGCAGAATGCGGGGGCGAATGACGAGTGCGCGCGCGAGCGCGACCCGCTGCTGCTGTCCGCCCGACATGCGGCGCGGATAACGGTCGGCGAGCGTGCCCAGTCCGACCATCTCGAGTGCCTGGGCGATTCGCGTGCCGCGTTCCCTTACCGGCACGCCCTGCATCTGCAGACCGAAGCCCACATTCTGCGCGACCGTCATGTGCGGGAACAACGCATAACTCTGGAACACGACACCGAGGCCGCGCGCGTTCGGCCGCATCGCGACCAGATCCTGGCCTTCGAGCCGGATCGCACCCGAGGTCGGCTCGACGAAACCCGCGATCATCTGCAGGGTCGTCGTCTTGCCGCAGCCCGAGGGTCCGAGCAGCGCGATGAACTCGCCCTGCTCGACCGTCAGCGACAGGCCGTCCACCGCGAAGCTGCCGTCATAGCGTTTGGTGAGACCGGCGAGTTCGAGAAAGGCGACCGATCCCACGCCGGACGACGCTTCGCTCGCAGACATGCTGCTGCCGGACGCCGTCAGCGTTCGATTTCGCGCGTCCAGCGCTTGTTCCAGTCGGCACGCTGCTTGTTCGCCACGTCCCAGTCGATGTTCTTGAGACCTTTCACCTGATCGCCATAGGGCAGGCCGACCTGTTCGCCGCTCGAGAGCTTGACGGTCTGATTGGTCGGTCCGAAACCGGCGCCCTTGGCGAGAAGCTTCTGTGTTTCCGGGCTCACCAGATGCTGTACGAAGGCCTGCGCCTCGCTGGCCACGTCGGACCCGACGATCGGACAGGCCGCGATTCCCAGCGCCACGCCACCTTCCTTCGGGTAGACGATCTCGATCGGAAAGCCGGTCTGATCGGCGAGTGCCTTCGCCCGGCCGGAGCCCCAGACCCCGATCACCGCCTGACCCGACTGGAACAATTCGGTCATCTTGCCCGGAGACGGCTCGTAGGCGAGCACGTTGGGGTTGATGTCCTTCTGGAAGGCGGCGAAGCCCGGTTCCATCTGCGATTCGCCACCTCCTCCGATCCGCGCCATCATCACCACCGCATGCAGACCGTAGGTGTTGTTCATCGGCGGGATCACGACCTTCTTCCTGAACTTCGGATCCTTCAGGTCTTCCCAGGAAGTGGGCGCCGCCCACTTGTTCTCGTCGAAGACCTTGCGGTTGTAGATGATGCCGGTGCCGACGACGCCGATGCCGACCGCCTTGTTCGACTGGAACTTCATGATCGAATAGACGTCCTTGTACACATCGGCCGGCGTCAACGTATCGCAGAAACCGAGTTCGATCGCCTGATAGGCCGGGCCGTCATCGACGATGATCGCATCGATCACCTGGTTACCTTTCTGCGCCTGCAACTTGGCGAGCGAATCGGTCGAGTTGCCGGCCACGTATTCGACCTTCACGCCATGCTTTGCCTCGAACGGCGGGATGATCTGCTCACGCATCGTCTTCTCGAACGAGCCACCGTAGCCTGCCAGCGTCAAAGTCTTCTGCTGTGCCAACGCCGGGGTGCCGGAGAGTGCGAAAGCGGCTGTGGCGAAAAGCAGGCCGCCAATCACCAGACGCGGGTCAAGGGAACGATCGATCGGATGCGACGGGGACGATCGTCGGATCACGCGGGCGAAAGTCGAACCCGAGAGGCTCGATCCTGTCACGAGCGTGGTGGTCGAGCACGTCGGGGGCAGGCCTGGCAAAAGCGTTGCTGACATGTGCGTCTCCGGAATGGGGGCTGTCCGCGCATGATGCGAGTCATCGCAGCATGTCGTCAAATACCGATTTCTGATGCTCGATTGCGCAAATGTTATGCTCTGGCCATGCTGAATCCGCGCCAGATAGAGGCTTTTCGCTGGGTCATGCGCCGGGGCTCGATCACCGGCGCCGCACGCCATCTGACGATCAGCCAGCCTGCGGTCAGTCGACTCATCAGCGACCTCGAGGTCCGCACTGGACTGATCCTGTTCGATCGCCACGGCAACAGCCTGACGCCAACGCCGGAAGCGGAGGCCCTTCTGGCCGAAGTCGAACGTTACGCGACCGGCCTGGAGGCCATCGATCGCTTCGTCAACGAGCTTCGGCTGGGTCGTCGAAACCCGCTGCGCATCATTGCCCTGCCCGCCATGGCAATGGGATTTCTGCCGCGATTCGCGGCCCGGTTCATCGCCGAGCGCTCGCTGTCGAATCTCTACCTGCATGGCATGCCTTCCCATCTGATCCTCGACGCGGTCAATGCCGGCCAGGCGGATATCGGCATTGCCGCGGCACCGCCGCAGCGCCCGGGGCTCAGAATCGAACTGCTTCCGGCGCGCGCCGTGCTCGCCGTCCCGTCCGATCATCGACTGGCCAGGCGACGATCCGTCAGCGCGCGTGATCTCGTGGGTGAACGCCTGATCCGGCTGGCCGAGCCATCGCTCTACGAGCCGGCACCGATTCCACTGCCCAAAGGCGATCGATTCGAGATCGTGGCGACCACACCATTGTCGGGAATCGCCTGCAGCATGGTCGCGGCAGGCGCGGGGATCGCGCTGGTCGATCCGTTCGCGATCCTGGACTTCCAGGGTCATGGCGTCGTCGGACTGCGCTACGAGCCTGCGGCCAGTCTCCCCGCCGCCATCGTCACGTCCGAACAGCGACGGCTGCCGTCGATCGCGCGCGAGTTCATCACGGCGCTGCAGGCGCACGTCGCAGCAATGTACTGACCTTCAGCGGGGAAGTGACTGAGCCGTCGCAGGTGCCACGCTGCGTCGCCATTGCAGCAATTGCCACGCAACCACGGCCACGAGCAGTGCTGCACCGATCGTATCGAAAACGACGCCCGGATAGACGAGCATCAGACCGGCCACGATCAGCAACGCCTGTTCGAACCACGACAGCCTGAGCAGCAGCCAGCCCTGGAAGGCGCCCGCCAAGGCCAATACGCCCATCGCAGCGGTCAACGTAACCAACGCGATCGATGCCCAGTCGGCGTCGCCGAGGCGATCCAGGGAACCGTTCAGCAGCAAACCCCGACCCGCAGGTTCGAGCACGAACATGAACGGCACGAGAAAGGCCGGCATCGTGTACTTCCAGCTCTGCAACGTCGTCTTGTAGGGATTGCCGCCCGTGATGGCGGCTGCCGCGAACGGAGACAGCGCCGTCGGTGGCGACACCTCCGACAGCACCGCGTAGTAGAAGATGAACATATGCGCCGCATAGTCGGGCACGCCGAGCTTGATGAGGGCCGGTGCCGCGATCACCGCGCAGATGATGTACGAAGCGGTCACCGGCACGGCCAGACCGACGATCCAGACGATCAGCGATGTGTAGACGGCGGTGAGCAACAGCGATCCGCCCGCATAGTCGAGGATGATCGACGAGAACTTCAGCCCGAGCCCGGTCAGCGTGACGACGCCGACGATCAGGCCGGCACCGGCGCAGGTGGTACCGACGTTCAGCATGCCGATCGAACCCGCTTTCAGCGCTTCGATGAGCTTCGAGCCAGTGAAGGCGCGCACCATGCCAAGCGGTCGCCGGAACAGATCGCGCGGCAACAGTGCCGTTTCGGCCCGAAACAGACTCGTGATGGCCGCCAGGACCGTGGCCCAGAAGACCGACAGCACCGGGGAGAATCCCATCAGCATGAACACCACGATGGAAATCAGCGAAAGAAAGTGATACCAGTAGCGACGCGCGAGACTGAGCGCTCCTTCGACCTTTTCGAAGACGATGTGCTTCATGCCGTACTTGCGCGCGTCGATCTCGACCATGAACAGCAGTGACAGGTAATACAGACACGTCGGAATTGCCGCCATCAGCAGCACGTCGAGATAACTGATCTTGAGGAACTCCGCGATCAGGAACGCCGCAGCGCCGAGCACGGGCGGCGATATGATGGCGCCGAGCCCGCCC
>JBGSTN010000873.1:0-1946 GCA_041736455.1 Burkholderiaceae bacterium
GGCAGCAGCCGCGTGTTGGCGGTGGGGCCCGTCGCCGTCGTGTCGCTGATGACGGCCACGGCGATCGGCGACCATGCCGCGCCGGGTTCTGCGGCCTATTGGCCAGCTGCGATCACGCTCGCCTTCCTGTCGGGCATGATGCTGCTCGCGATGGGGCTGCTTCGGCTGGGATTCATCGCCAACTTCCTCAGTCACCCGGTCATTGCGGGCTTCATCTCGGCATCGGCCCTGTTGATCGCCGCAAGTCAACTGAAGACCCTGATGGGCGTGAAGGCAGAGGGGCACGACTTCTTCGACCTGGTCATCGATCTGGTACGACAGATCCCGAACACGCATCTGCCGACGCTGATCGTGGGCGTGTCCGCAACCGCCTTTCTCTATTGGGCGCGACGGGGACTCAAGCCGTTACTGACCCAACGAGGTGTCCCGCCGCGACTTGCCGACATCGTCGCCAAGGCCGGGCCGGTTGCCGCGATTGCCGTCACGACGGGCATCACCTGGGCGCTGGATTCGTTCGACCATGGCATGAAGATCGTGGGGGCGATTCCTCCAGGACTGCCTCCGTTCACCTTGCCCGGTTGGGACCCCGTGCTATGGCGAGAGCTTGCGGTCCCTGCCCTGCTGATCAGCGTGGTCGGATTCGTCGAGTCGGTATCGGTCGGACAGACCCTGGCGGCCAAACGACGCCAGCGCATCGAGCCCGACCAGGAACTGGTCGCGCTCGGTGCAAGCAACCTGGGTGCCGCGTTGACCGGCGGCTTGCCCGTGACCGGCGGATTCTCGCGCTCTATCGTCAATTTCGACGCGGGCGCCCGGACACCGGCGGCGGGCGTGTTCACCGCGTTCGGTATTCTGCTCGCCACGCTGCTGCTGACACCAGCGCTTTACTATCTGCCGCAGGCGACGCTCGCGGCGACGATCATCGTCGCCGTGCTGTCGTTGATCGACGTCGACATCCTGCGGCGAACCTGGTCGTATTCGCGCCCCGATTTCGTCGCCGTGGTCGCGACGCTGATCGCCACGCTCGCCACTGGCGTCGAAACCGGGTTGCTGGTCGGCGTCAGCGTCTCGATCGCCCTCTACCTGTGGCGTACCAGTCGCCCGCATATCGCGATCGTGGGCCTGGTCGCAGGGACCGAGCACTTTCGCAACGTCCTGCGTCACCAGGTACTGGTCAGTCCCGCGTTGCTGAGTCTTCGCGTCGACGAGAGTCTCTACTTCGCCAATGCACGTTGCCTGGAAGACCGTATCAACGAGGCTGTCGCAGCACAGCCCGAGCTGCGCCACGTGGTGTTGCAGTGCTCGGCGATCAACCAGATCGACGCCAGTGCGCTGGAAAGCCTCGAGAGCATCGAACATCGCCTACGTCAGGCCGAGATCCGACTGCACTTGTCGGAGGTGAAGGGGCCGGTGATGGACCGATTGAAGAAGACCGACTTTCTCGCGCGCCTCAGCGGACGGGTATTCCTGAGCCATTACCAGGCGGTAGCCGCCCTGGCGCCGGAGTTGCTCGACGCGCCTCCGCCGGACGGGATCGCACCGGACGGGATCGCACCGGAGGTATCCGTGACGGGCGCAACCGTGCTTGACGAGACCGTGCCCGACGAGACTGGATCGAAGTCGTCGGCCCAGTCGGAGACCTCGCAGGCACCGTCCGCGCAGGAAACGATTACCGCGCGGCCGATGCCGCCTCGCCGAGCGTAACGAAGAATTCGTCAGGCAACCTGCGCGCCTGCCTGGCGCGCGGCTTGTCTGCGCTCACCGTGCCGATGTTGACGCAGCAGACGGGCGAGTCACCCTCGTCCAGCCGGCAGAGATCGTGCATGCGCGGCGAATTCATTGCGCGGCCGCTGGTGAGCCCCGCACCGAAGCCCATCGCGTGCGTCCCGAGCAGCAGGTTCTGGATCGCCGCGCCCATCGAGATCATGCGCTCGAGGGCCGGGATG
>JBGSTN010000924.1:0-2010 GCA_041736455.1 Burkholderiaceae bacterium
ATCCGATCGAAGCGGTACCCGTGCCGAGAACGCCTCCACGGCGGGCCGTTCATCCGCGCCGCCCGCCCGTCAACGAGCGTTTCGGCGAGTACGTCGCGCACCGGCAGGCGCCGGTCGATGCGGCAGAAGCGACCCAACCCCATCTGAGTACGATCGCCGACGATCTCATCTTCCGTACCGTCGAATCGCACGGCGGCAACGTGTCGCATGCGGCGCGTACACTGGGAATCGGCCGATCGACGATCTATCGACGTTTGCGCTACCGGTTGCGGCGCATCGATTGAGGCAGTGCACCCGGCATACGGGCGCCCGGCAACGATGCGGAGCCGATGCGACCTGCGCGCGTAGAATCCGCGCACGATGGCACTCAACGCAACGATTCGAAAGTTCGAACTCGCAATAGCCGATCTCGACCGGCATTACTACGCAGATCATGCCCTGACCGTCGCCCATCACCCTTCGGAAACCGCCGAGCGGGTGATGGTGCGCATCATGGCGTTCGCGATGCATGCGGACGACCGGTTGACGATGGGTCGGGGCTTGTCGGCAGACGATGAACCCGATCTCGTCCGCGCCGACCTGACCGGTGCGATCGACCTGTGGATTCTGGTCGGGCTGCCCGACGAGCGCGTCGTGCGGCGGGCCTGTGGCCGGGCCAGGCGCGTGTCTCTGCTGGCGTACGGGGGTTCGAAATGCGATGTCTGGTGGCGCAAGCAGGGAAGTGATCTCGAGCGCCTCTCGAACCTCGTCGTCGATACGGTGTCGTCGACCGATTCGGCAGCGCTTGCCGCCCTGATCGATCGTACCGTGAAGCTTTCCGTCACGGTCCAGGAAGGCGAGTATCTGTTCAGCTCGTCGGAGGCCGCCGTCCGCGTGGCGCCGGTTCGCCTGCACGGACCTGAAGGCGCCGGCCATTCGCAGGTTCGATGACGCGATCCGCCCGCTGACCCGCCCGCGTACCGTTGCCCATTTGTCCATCCCGACATTTGGGGGTCGCAACGATTCATACGTTTTGTTACACTTGTATCGGGTGATAACGAATACATCGCCCCGAATGCCCGGACGTTCCAGGTGTGCCATGTCGGCACCGGCCCAGGGCGTATCGACCGACACGAGAACCATCGTGAAACTCCTGCTGTCCTATCTGATGTTGGGCCTCGTCATGTTGCTCGGTATCGGGCGATCCGACACCACGACCATGATCGGTACACAGACGCTCGCACTGGAGTCGCCGCCGCAACGGTCGATGTCGCGTTAGTATCACCGCTCCCGGGGGCCGTAGAGCCCTCGAATGCGCGGCGTCAGGTTGCGCCGCCCGACATGGGGGGAGCGAGATGAAAAGAGTCCTGGGTTCGAATCTGCCGCAACGCACCGGTTGCGCCGGGCGTCGCCGCGAGCCACTTCCGGCCGAGGGCACGTGATGAATGCTGCTCACCCGATCCTGCATGTCTGGCTGCCCGACCTGACGCGCGTCGTTTCCGCCATCTTCCAGCAGGCAGGTGGCACGCCGGAGGAAGCAGCGACGATCGCCACCCATCTGATCGACGCGAATCTCGCCGGCCATGACAGCCACGGTGTGGTGCGGGTTCCACGCTATGTCGAGGCCGTCGCGCGTGGCCACGTGCATTTCGGTCGGCATGCCCATGTCGTCATCGACGGCGGCGTCTTCCTGCTCCTCGATGGCGAACTGGGTTTCGGTCAGACGCTCGGACGCGAGTTCGTTCAACTCGGCGTCGACCGGGCCCGTGAGCACGGTGTCGCCTTGGTGGCGATGCGCCGCGCGGGTCATCTCGGGCGGATCGGCGCCTGGGCTGAAATGGCGTGTGCCGAGGGCCTGGTTTCCGTGCATTTCGTCAACGTCTGCAACAGCATGCTGGTTGCGCCCTTCGGCGGCGCCGGCCGCCGGATGTCGACCGCGCCCGTGACGATCGGCATTCCGAATGCCGATGGCGATCACTTCATTCTGGACTTCGCGACGTCGCGTATCGCCGAAGGCAAGGCGCTGGTGGC
>JBGSTN010000957.1:0-5312 GCA_041736455.1 Burkholderiaceae bacterium
GCGCCTCGTCGGCCAGCTTCGGTGCGAAACGCAGCGCCAGTTCGCCACGGAAGCCGACACGCCCGGCGACGGAGGTCGGCGCCTTGAGAATGGGGTTCAGCAGACGCCCCTCGTTCTCCAAACGCGCAAGTGCGGTGTCGTGGATCTCTTTGAGAGCCAGGGTGGCGGTCATGAAATGGTCCTTTGTCGTGATGAATCGGTCGATAGGAAAGCAGCGGTGAGCCGCACGGATCGAAGACTCATCTGCAATGACCGTACCAGGTCGAAACGCGCGTGATCGCGGCGCGAAGGCGCTGCAAACACGACACAAAGGCTGAAGGCGACGCCTCGATCACGGGGCATTTGCGACATCGGACCCCGTTTTGTCGGGAAGCGGACAAAGCTCGCCGTGCCTTGTCTGCCGGGCTCGATACCCGGCCCGACCCTGTGAAATCGGGGCTTCCAGGCGGATTCGAGTCACGCCGCTTTACATGGCACGGAAGCTGCAAAGGCAAGGTCTGACAGAAGTCCGGCCGACGTGAACCTAGAAGAAGACCAACAGGCACGAGAGCTGACCAGTCGCGGCGACGCAAACTCGGTTCTTGAATCTCTCAATCAATGGAGTACTGAAAATGGCAAAACTTCGGCAAATCGCCTTCTACGGCAAAGGTGGCATCGGCAAGTCGACCACCTCCCAGAACACGCTGGCCGCCCTCGCGGAAATGGGCCAGAAGATCCTCATCGTGGGATGCGACCCCAAGGCGGATTCCACCCGCCTGATCCTTCATGCCAAGGCGCAGGACACGATCCTGTCGCTGGCCGCGGAAGCCGGTTCGGTGGAGGATCTCGAGCTCGAGGACGTGATGAAGATCGGCTACCGCGACATCCGTTGCGTCGAGTCGGGCGGTCCTGAGCCGGGCGTCGGCTGTGCCGGTCGTGGCGTGATCACCTCGATCAACTTCCTGGAAGAGAACGGTGCTTACGAAGGCGTCGACTACGTGTCGTACGACGTGCTGGGTGACGTCGTGTGCGGCGGCTTCGCGATGCCGATCCGCGAGAACAAGGCGCAGGAGATCTACATCGTGATGTCGGGCGAGATGATGGCCATGTACGCGGCCAACAACATCTCCAAGGGCATCCTGAAGTACGCGAACTCGGGCGGCGTTCGTCTGGGCGGACTGGTCTGCAACGAGCGCCAGACCGACAAGGAGCTCGAACTGGCCGAATCGCTGTCGGGCATGCTGGGCAGCCGCCTGATCCACTTCGTGCCGCGCGACAACATCGTGCAGCACGCCGAACTGCGCCGCATGACGGTTCTCGAGTACGCACCCGACTCGAAGCAGGCCGAGGAATACCGCCAGCTCGCGCACAAGGTCCACGACAACGCCGGCAACGGCACGATTCCGACGCCCATCACGATGGACGAACTGGAAGACCTGTTGATGGAGCACGGGATCATGGCGACCATCGACGAGACGCAAGTCGGCAAGTCGGCGGCCGAACTCGCAGCAGCAGCCTGAGTGGTGCACACCCGGTGCCGACGACCGCAAGGCCGTCGAGACCGGGTCCATCGCGAAACAAGATAAACATCACCACCGGAGTTCTTACATGACCGCCACCGTTGAAGAGCGCAAGGCCGCGAACAAGGCCCTGATCGATGAAGTGCTGAAGGCCTATCCTGAGAAGATGGCCAAACGGCGCGCCAAGCACCTGGGCACGTTTGAAGACGGCAAGCCCGACTGCGGCGTCAAATCCAATATCAAGTCATTGCCTGGCGTGATGACGATTCGTGGCTGCGCCTACGCGGGATCGAAAGGCGTGGTGTGGGGCCCGATCAAGGACATGGTCCACATCAGCCACGGTCCGGTCGGCTGCGGACAATACTCGTGGGCCGCCCGACGCAACTACTACATCGGCACCACCGGCATCGACACCTTCGTGACGATGCAGTTCACCTCCGATTTCCAGGAGAAGGACATCGTGTTCGGCGGTGACAAGAAGCTGGACAAGATCATCGACGAAATCCAGGAACTGTTCCCCCTGAACAAGGGCATCTCGATCCAGTCCGAATGTCCGATCGGCCTGATCGGCGACGACATCGAAGCCGTGTCGAAGAAGAAGAGCAAGCAGTACGAAGGCAAGACCATCATTCCCGTGCGCTGCGAAGGCTTTCGCGGCGTGAGCCAGTCGCTTGGCCACCATCTGGCCAACGATGCGATCCGCGACTGGGTGTTCGACAAGACCGACGCCAGCAAGCGCCCCGAGTTCGTCTCGACGCCCTACGACGTGGCGATCATCGGCGACTACAACATCGGCGGAGATGCGTGGTCGAGCCGCATCCTGCTCGAGGAAATGGGTTTGCGCGTCATTGCGCAGTGGTCCGGTGACGGCACCATCGCCGAGATCGAGAACACGCCCAGGGCCAAGCTCAACGTGCTGCACTGCTACCGTTCGATGAACTACATCAGCCGGCACATGGAAGAGAAGTACGGCACCCCCTGGGTCGAGTACAACTTCTTCGGCCCGACGATGATCGAGAAGAGCCTGCGCGAGATCGCCAGCCACTTCGACGACACGATCAAGGCCAAGACGGAAGAGGTCATCGCCAAGTACAAGCCGCTGATGCAGGCGGTCGTCGACAAGTACCGGCCGCGCCTGGAAGGCAAGACCGTCATGCTGTATGTGGGGGGGCTGCGTCCACGTCACGTGATCGGCGCCTACGAAGACCTCGGCATGGTGGTGGTCGGCACCGGCTACGAGTTCGGGCACAACGACGATTACCAGCGCACCACGCACTACATCAAGGACGCGACGCTCATCTATGACGACGTCACCGGCTACGAGTTCGAGACCTTCGTCGACAAGGTGAAACCCGACCTCGTCGGCTCCGGGATCAAGGAGAAGTACGTCTTCCAGAAGATGGGGGTGCCTTTCCGCCAGATGCACAGCTGGGACTACTCCGGCCCGTACCACGGCTATGACGGGTTTGCCATCTTCGCCCGTGACATGGACATGGCGATTTCCAGTCCGATCTGGAGCCTGACCCAGGCCCCCTGGAAGAAAGCCGCCTGATACGCCCCGGTCGGTGCATGCCGGCCCGTTCTATCGCTTATCGACACGAGTGCCCGGGGCGCTCGTGTCCCCTGAAAATCCTGGAGCCAGTCATGCCTCAAGTTGCCGACAAGGTCATCGACCACGAAATGCTTTTCCGCGAACCCGAATACCAGGAGATGCTGGAGAAGAAGAAGGAATTCGAATTCAACCACTCCGATGAATCGATCAAGCAGACCATCGAGTGGACCAAGACCGAAGACTACAAGCAGAAGAACTTCGCCCGCGATTCACTGGTCGTGAATCCCGCCAAGGCCTGCCAACCGCTGGGCGCCGTCTATGTGGCCAACGGCTTTGCGAAGACCTTGAGCTTCGTGCATGGCAGCCAGGGCTGCGTCGCCTACTACCGCTCGCACTTCTCGCGTCACTTCAAGGAGCCGACCAGTTGCGTGTCGTCGTCGATGACGGAAGATGCCGCCGTGTTCGGCGGCCTCAACAACATGGTCGACGGCCTGGCCAACGCCTACAACCTGTACAAACCGGACATGATCGCCGTTTCCACCACCTGCATGGCCGAGGTCATCGGTGACGACATCGATGCGTTCATCAAGACCAGCAAGCAGAAGGGCAGCATTCCAGACGACTTCGACGTGCCGTTCGCGCACACGCCGGCATTCGTCGGCAGCCACATCACCGGCTACGACAACGCGTTGCTGGGCGTGTTGCGTCACTTCTGGGATGGCAAGGCCAAGACGACCGAACCCCTGGTGCGGGTGCCGAACGACTCGATCAACTTCATCGGCGGATTCGACGGCTTCGTCGTCGGCAACATGAAGGAGATCCGCCGGATATTCGATCTGTTCGGCGTCCAGGTCAACATCATCTGCGATCCGTCCGAGACCTGGAACACGCCGACCGACGGCGAATTCCGAATGTATGCCGGTGGCACGACGAAGGAGGAAGTCGAGGCGGCGTTGCATGCCAAGGCGACCATCGTGTTCCAGGAGTTCTGCTGCGAGAAGACCAGCAAGTTCATCGCCGAGCATGGCCAGGAAGTCGTCGCCCTGAATGCGCCGGTCGGCGTGGCCGGTACCGACAAGCTGCTGATGGAGATCTCGCGCCTGACCGGCAAGCCGATTCCGGCTCAGTTGGAGAAGGAACGCGGCGAACTCGTCGATGCGATGGCGGACAGCCAGGCCCACCTGCACGGCAAGCGCTATGCTCTCTACGGCGATCCGGACCAGATGCTCGGCTATGCGGCTTTCCTGCTCGAACTCGGTGCCGAACCGACGCACGTCGTCGCCACCAACGGCACCAACGACTGGGCGGAAAGGATGCAGGCGCTGTTCGACTCCTCGCCCTATGGCGCCGGCTGCAAGGCGTATCCGAAGCGCGATCTCTGGCACCTGCGCTCGCTGATGTTCACCGAACCGGTGGATTTCCTGATCGGCAACACCTACGGCAAGTTCCTCGAACGCGACACGACGACGCCGCTGGTCCGCATGGTGTTCCCGATCTTCGATCGCCACCATTACCATCGCTTCGCGACGTGGGGCTACGACGGCGGCATGCGCGTGCTGGTCACCCTGCTCGACGAGTTCTTCGAAGCACTGGATGCCAACACGTCGGAGATCGCCAAGACCGACTACAGCTTCGACATCATTCGTTGATCGGCACGCAGGGCCCGTGGTCATCCACGGGCCTTCGCTGCCGCGTTGCTTCCCACACTTTCCAAACCCATCAGAGTCAGTCATGGCCAATGTGACATTCAGTTCTCCTCGTCTCAAGAAAGACGTGACGGTGTATGCCGTCGCCGGTGACACCAAGACCCTTCTCTCGGTCGCCAAGACGCACGACATCCCGCTCTATTCCGAATGCGAGAATGGCGAATGCGGGTCCTGCCAGGTGCAGGTATCGGTGCTGTCGAACAACCGGCCGATCGGCGTCGCGATGACGGAAAAAGAGAAGCTCGTCCTGAAGCTTGCCGGGAAGATCACCGCCCAGCAGATCGCCGATGCAGAAACGAACGACCTGCCTCCGCCCTGGCGGCTGGCGTGCCAGATGGTGATTCGCGATGAAGACATCCTGGTGAATTTCTGACGATGGACAGCACCTACGTCAAGACCACGCTCGACGGCCGCAAGGTCGAGGTCATTGATGGCTGGGTGTGTCTGGCCGGCGTGCGCGAAGCGAACAGCCTCGTGCCCGTCGAAGCGCACCCGAACTGCTCGGCGATCACACGGGCGGTTCCGGGAGCCACCCATGCTGCAGGCCGGCTCCCG
>JBGSTN010000985.1:0-3168 GCA_041736455.1 Burkholderiaceae bacterium
GATCCCGATCTGGGTGATGGCGATCGGCGCATTGGGCATTTCCGTGGGCCTGGCGCTGTTCGGCCCCAAGCTGATCCGTACCGTCGGTTCCGAGATCACCGAACTGGATCGTGCGCGAGCCTTCTGCATTGCGCTGTCCGCGGCATTCACCGTGATCGTCGCCAGCCAGCTGGGCATGCCCGTGAGCTCGACCCATGTGGCGCTCGGTGCAGTCTTCGGTGTCGGTTTCCTGCGCGAGTTCCTGGACAAGCGACTCGGCAAGGTAGTGGAACGCGTCCTGGCCGACCACCGGGGTTTGCCTGATTTCAGTGCCGCCGAAGCGATGCTGCGCACCTTCGAGAATGCACCCTTGGAGGACAAGGCCCGCATTCTCAAGCAGATGAAGGCGATGGGCGCCGCCGCCGTGATCTCGGCCGCGCAAAGAAAACAGTTGCGCAAGGCGCTCAAGCGTCAACTGGTCAGCCGATCCTCGCTGCTCAAGATCGTCTCGGCCTGGCTGATCACCGTGCCGGTATCGGCGGCGCTGGCTGCGCTTTTCTACTACACGATGCGCGGCATGTTGTTGCAGGCGGGCTGAAACACGCCGGCAGACATCCGGCGGTGTCCGGTCAACCGTAGTCGAGTCCGACCGCCTCGCGGACGTCGCGCATCGTTTCGACGGCCATCTTCCGCGCACGCTCGCAGCCGTCGGCGACGATGTTCCGGACCAGGCTTGGATCATCGAGATAGGGCTGTGCCCGCTCGAGGAATCCGTGCTGCTCCTTAAGGATCGCATCGATGACAGGTTGCTTGCATTCGATGCAACCGATGCCGGCCGTGCGACACCCTTGCTGAACCCAGTCGCGCGTCGCATCGTCGGAATAGACTGCGTGCAGCTGCCATACCGGGCACAGGGCGGGCTCACCCGGGTCGGTGCGCCGGACCCGGGCCGGATCGGTAGGCATCGTGCGCACCTTCTTCTCGACCTGCTCGGCAGGCTCACGCATTGCAATGGTGTTGTTGTAGCTCTTGCTCATCTTCTGCCCGTCGGTGCCGGGCATGCGCGGCGCCTCGGTGAGCAGGGCCTGTGGCTCGCTCAGAATGATCCGTCGGCTGCCTTCGAGATATCCGAACAAGCGCTCGCGGTCGCCCTGGCTCAGGTTCTGCGCCTGCTCGACGATTTCCTGGCCTCGCTCGAGCGCCTGGTCGTCGCCTTGCTCCTGGTACGAGGTGCGCATCTCCTGGTACAGCTTCGCGCGCTTGGACCCGAGTTTCTTGATCGCCTCGCGCGCTTTATCCTCGAAGCCCGCTTCACGACCGAACAGGTGGTTGAATCGCCGTGCCACCTCGCGGGTCAGTTCGATATGCGGCACCTGGTCTTCGCCAACGGGGACGAACGAGGCGCGATACATCAGGATGTCGGCGGCCTGCAACAGCGGATAGCCGAGAAAGCCGTAGGTGGCGAGGTCCTTGTCGGCGAGTTTCTCCTGCTGGTCCTTGTAGGTGGGTACACGTTCCAGCCAGCCCAGCGGGGTCACCATCGACAACAGCACCATCAGTTCCGCATGTTCGGGCACGCGCGACTGGATGAACAGGGTCGACTCTTCCGGATCGACCCCTGCGGCCAGCCAGTCGATCACCATGTCCCAGATGCTTTCTTCGATGAGTTCGGTGGATTCGTAGTGAGTGGTGAGGGCATGCCAGTCGGCCACGAAGAATAGGCAGGGATACTCGCTCTGCAGGCGCACCCAGTTCTTCAATGCGCCGTGATAGTGGCCCAGATGCAGAGCACCCGTCGGACGCATGCCAGAGACAACCCGTTCGGGGAACATAGATGAACGCTACCTTTCGAATCCGAGAATGGACAAAATTGCTGCAAGACCAGCGTCGGATAGCGGCAGCACGACACTGCCCAATACGCCAGTGAACATCAGGCCCAGCAGGATCATGAGGCCATAAGGCTCCAGCCGTGCCAGTGGTGCCGCCATCGACGGCGGGAGCAGGCTGACGATGATACGACCGCCATCCAGCGGCGGGATCGGCAGCAGATTCAGCACGGCGAGCACGAGATTCACCGTGATGCCGGCCAGCGCCATCCGGAACATGAATTCGTTGAACACGCCCATCAACACCATCGCCTTGAGCATCACGCCCCAGCCGAACGCCATCAGCAGATTGGCTGCCGGCCCGGCCGCCGCAACGATGCCCATGTCGCGGCGCGGCTGCCCCAATCTGCGCGCATCGACAGGCACCGGTTTCGCCCACCCGAACAGCGCCGCGCCGCCCATCGCCTTGCTGGCGAGAAGGATCAGACCGGGAACCAGGATCGTGCCGACGGCGTCGATGTGCTTGATCGGGTTGGCAGTCACCCGACCCAGCATGTGCGCGGTCGGATCGCCGAGTCGCCAGGCAACGAAACCGTGTGCAGCTTCATGCAAGGTGATCGCGAAGATCACGGGTATCGCATACACGGCGATGAGCTGCAATACGGAAAGATCACCCATCGCGTCGATTGTAGCAAGGGTGACGGGAACGATCGCCGATCAAGCAAGCATTCCTTCGGTCGGACCGCAACCGAGGCGCTCGATGATCGGAATGTCACCAGTGACGTCGATGACGGTGGTCGGCTCGTAACCCTGCCCGCCGGCATTGACGACTGCATCCAGTCGCTTGCCCACGCGCTCGACGATCTCGTCGACATCGTGCAGGCAGTCGGACTCCCCGGGCAGGACGAGGCTGCTGACCAGCAGCGGCTGTTTCAAGGCTTCTAGCACGCCGAGTGCAACGGCAGACTGCGGCACGCGCAGGCCGATTGTCTTGCGAGAAGGGTGCCAGAGGCGGCGCGGGGTCTCCTTCGTCGCCGGCAGGACGAACGTGTACGGACCCGGCGTCCACTCCTTGAGAAATCGATACTGTCGGTTGCTGACCTGCGCATAGACCGAAAGCTGGGTCAGATCGCTGCACATCAGCGTCAACAGGTGTTTCGGACCGATTCCACGAATCTGGCGCAACTTCTCGACAGCATCCTTCTCGGTGACGGCGGCCGCGAGCACGTAACAGGCGTCGGTCGGCAGTGCGATCAGCGCCCCGTTGCCGAGCAATTGCGCGATCTGGTAAAGCAGGCGCGGCTGCGGGTTCTCGGGATGGACGTCGAAACGGATGGTCATGGCGACCCGCGCGCGGGAGCAC
>JBGSTN010000995.1:0-2554 GCA_041736455.1 Burkholderiaceae bacterium
GGCCAGCGCCTCGTCGACGGGGTCATCTCCAACCCGCTGCCGTTGGACGCTGCCAGCGACGCGCAGGTGCTGGTCGCCCTCGGATTCGAGGGTGCGATGCCACGTCGCGTGGATCGCGCCTCGCGGTTGGCCGCCCAGACCACGACCGCGTTGATCAACAATCTGATGCGGGCACATCAGGATGCCGCCATCGCCCGTGGGCAGCGCATCGTCTCGATCGAACTCGAGCTCGACCGCAGGGTCGGGCTATGGGAAACGTCTGCGTTGCCGTATCTCTACCAGGCGGGTCGTCAGGCAGCCAACGTGCACCTGCCCTACATCCGCGCGATGTTGCGTGGCGAAAGTCAGCGGCTGGCTGCCTAGGCAGACAGTCGACAGCGGCGTCGCCGCCGGCCTCAAATTTGGGGTGGCGATGCGGCGCCATTGCGCCCAACATCAACGACCGCTCTGCATCGACGCCCGTGCAAGGATTCCACCGATGGCGAACCACACCGGCTCCCCGCCCATGCGGGCAACCGGATTGCCGATCACGGTCGGCATCATCGAAGACGAGCCCGAGGTTCGACTGCGCCTGGAAGATGCCGTTCGCCTGCATCCGCGTCTGTCCTGGCAGTTCTCGGCGGCCAACGCGACCGATGCGATCGCGCTTTGCCACCAGCGCCCGGCCGATGTCTACCTGGTGGACCTCGGCCTGCCCGATCGCGATGGCCGCGACCTGATCCGCTGGCTGGTGCGTCATCAGCCCGATTCGCTGCCGATGGTGATCACCGTGTTCGGCGACGAGGAGCATGTGCTGACCAGTCTCGAAGCCGGCGCCGTCGGCTATCTGCTGAAGGACTCGCCGGGCAGCGAGATCGCCCAGCATATCGTCGAACTGCACGAAGGCGGTTCGCCGATCAGTCCATCGGTCGCGCGCTCGGTCATCCGGCGCTTCGTGCAGCAGCCTGCCAGTCCGCTCGTCGACGTGGACAATCCGTTGAGCCAACGCGAACTCGAAGTGCTGCGGCTAATCGAAAAGGGCATGACCTACGATGAAGTCGCACAGCTCCTGGGGCTGTCATGGCATACCGTCACCGCCTATCTGCGCCGTGTCTACCGCAAGCTGCAGGTCAAGTCACGCGGCGAGGCGGTCTTCGAGGCGCGTCAGCGCGGAATCATCTAGATGCAGGCCGGCATCGGCCATGCAACACGCCGTGTGTTCCCCTCGTCGATCGCCGGCCTCGTCGTGCTGTCGCTGGTCCTGACCGTCGCCGTATTCACGCTGACCGCCCAGGCAGGCGACGAGGAAAACGTCGTTCGCATCGATCGTGCGACGCTGTTCGATCTGGACACGGGATTCTCGCATGCGATCGAGGAACTCCCGACGCGTCGACTACTGGAGCCGCGCGGCTACCGGCGCTTCCGGCTCGAGGCGCAGTTCGTCGTGCCCGACGTTACCGCGGCGCCGCTCTGGGCCGTCTATCACCGCCAACTCAGCGACGGTGCACGAATCGGCATCAACGGCGTCGCCATCGGCGACGTCCCAACCTCCACGCCGACGACCGCCGTGTTGAACGTGCGACCGTTCATGTTCGTCGTACCGGTCGAACTGCTGCGCAACGGCAGCAATACACTCACGATGGCATGGGCCACGCACGACTCGCTCCAGCATATCGCCCCTGCCTTCATCGGACCCATCGACGTCGTGCGCGCGCATTACGATCGCCGCTTCTTCTGGCAGAACACGATGGCACAGGTCGGGCTCGATGTCGCGCTGGTCAACGCCGCGATCCTGATCGGCATCTTCCTGCTGCGACGTCATGACGTGCGCTACCTGTTGATGGGGTTGACGGCGCTGAGCTGGGCCAACGTGTGCTTCGCCTACCTGTTGCCGCCGATGCCGGCCCCTTTGTACCCGTACTGGCACCTGGTTCGACTGATCGGCATCGCAGGCGTAGCCGGTTGCTGCTGGACCGTGCTCTGGCTCGCCACCGAGCCCCGGCACCGGACGTTCGGCTGGCTCTGCCTGGTGTGGTCGGCAATCGGACCGGTCTGGTATCTCGTGAGTCACTGGGTCAGCGACACCACCGACTCCAGCACGCTGGAAGCTTACTGGGGCGGGGCGCTGGTCGCCCTGGGACTCTACCCTTTGTCGCGTCTGGCGCTGTCACTGAGACGGGCGTGGGATTGGCGCCGCGGCGTGTTCCTGCTGGCGGCCGCAGCCGGCATGCTGGCCGGCGGTTCCGACCTCGCGACCTCGGCGACCGGGCAGAGCCTGTTCGGTTCGATCGGATATTCGGCACAAGCCACTTCGCCGTTGTGGTTCACCGCCATGGTCGCCGTACTGGTCAAGGACTTCGCCGATTTCCTGTTGGGCCAGCAACAGCAGAACGCATTGATGACCAGCCGTCTCGCGGAGCAGCAGATTGCGCTGCAACGACTCCATGAAATCGACCAGCAACGCGAACGCGAGCGCGCCGCGCTCGCCGAGCGCCAGCGCATCATGCAGGACATCCACGACGGACTGGGTTCGCAGCTGGTCAGCTCGCTGGCATTGTGCGAACGCGGCGAGCTC
>JBGSTN010000647.1:0-3027 GCA_041736455.1 Burkholderiaceae bacterium
CAGCGGCTCGATCACGAGCGCACGCAGCGCCTCGAACGCGTGCGCATCGCGGAAGAAATGGGTCACGGGAATCAGCAATTCGCGACTCAACGCGATCAGTTCGCTGCGATCGGCATGCAGCAAAGCAAGGTAGTCCTGCAACTCGACCATGCCACGCTGGGCCATCCGCCGCGTCAGACGGCGCCCGATCGTGCCCGGCTTGTAGTCCTGGAAGTCGGTGCTCCCTGCCGTTGCAAGCAGTCGATACAGGCGGCCCATCAGTTCTGGGTCCAGAACCGCTGCAAGGGCATCGCTATCGTCGTTGTCGGCGTCGGCGTTGGCCTCGTCCGTCACGTCGGCCGCCGGACTCGAGACGACGTCGGGCAAATCGCTATCGCCGATGGCATCGCTGCCGCCTGCGGGATCGGTGACATCGACGGCGCCGTCCGCATTGCGCACGTCCGCCGTATCGCCCGCGTCTTCCACATCGGCGGTCCGAGCCGCGTCGACCGGTGCCTTTCCCCCGGCCAACCCGGACGCAGGACCGTCGTCAGGAGCCGCACGCAGATGTTGAGCCAGCCGGGTAGCCAGGGCTTCAGGTGCCAGGATCGCGCGGTTGAGTCCGGCACCGATGGCGCTGCGGGGCATGCCATCGAACCGTGCACTCAACGGATCCTGCACCATCACGAATCCACCGGCGCGCTGCACCTCGACGCCACCGCGCGAGCCGTCCGAACCGGTGCCGGACAGCACCATGGCCACCGACTGGCTCCTGCGCTCGCGGGCCAACGAACCGAAGAACACGTCGATGGGAAGGGTGAGGGTGCGTGGTGGCTTCCTGGCCAGTCGCAGTTGTTCGCCGTCGAGCGTCATCAGCTTGGCGGGCGGGATCAGGTAGACCGTGTTCACGACCAGCAACATGCCGTCCTCGACCAGGCGAACCGGCATGGTGGTGTACCGAGACAGCAGCTCGGCCATCATGCTCTTGTGGTCCGGCGCGAGGTGCTGGATGACCACGAAGGCCGCCCCCAGGTCGGCGGGCATCGCGGCAAACAAGTGCTCGAGCGCCTCCAGACCTCCTGCGGACGCGCCCACGGCGACGATGCGAGTACCGGACCGGGAAGATCCCGGCAGCTTGCCGGTCGCGTTCGCCGACAGCGATTCGGTCGAGGAAGGAGAGGTGCTCGCTGTATCGTCGATCATGCGTGATGGGCAATGCCGGCAACCCGGCGATTACTCGGATTCAGACACAACCTCCGCACGGACGCTGAACCGGACCGGGATCCGTTCGACAGCGCCACTTGGAAAGGTGGCTACGGTGCTCCCATCCTACCTTGACAGTCGCGGCAGTCCAGTCGCGGGAAACGACTGGGGCGTCCCTTTGTGGCTAAGGCGCTACGCCCCCCGGGGCGTGCCGGTGGTGATGAGTTTCCGGATGCGAAAGCGACTGCCGATGCGACCGTCTGCGGACGTCAGGGCTGCTGCGACCAATCGCGTCGAATGAGACGCTCTTCATCGGCCGGGCTCAGCGCTTGGCCGAGGCTCAGGGCCTCTGCCATCGCCGCCAATGTATCGGCCTGGCCGGCGGCCGGAACAAAGGCGGGTGGCTGGCCTGCCCGGCCCAGCTCGGCGCCACTGTCGATCAGCATCTGGGTGATCCACACACCCTCGGCACGGCAGGCGATGCCGTGGGACAAGCGGCCGCCATGCGTTTGCTCGAACTCGCGGCAGGGGCTGCCATCGGCACGAAGGAAACTGGCCAGCGGCATCACATGGCCATCAGCCAACGGCGCTTGCGTTCCACTCGGCACGGTCTGCAGCACGCGAGCAAGGTCCGTCCCGGGATCGGATCCCAGACGCGCCCACCAATGGCCGGCGAACAATCCCACGGCCAATGCAACGCTGGCTGCCATCGCCGAGCGCGGCCAGAAGCGACTTTCATTTGCCGCGGTGGGCGCGAGCTGCGAGGCGGGCACCGTGGCATTGTCCTTTGCAGGCGGCGTCGCAACCGGCCAAGTGGCGGATGGCACCGGCACATCGCCCTGCGACGGGTGATGGAGCACCGTGTCGATCAGCTGGCGAGGCACCGGTTCATCGAGCACCCCGCGCATCGCAGAATCGAGCAGCACACTGGTCTGGCGATAGCGAGCCAGCATTTCACGCGCTTGCGCATCGGTCTCGATCAGGGCCTGAACTTCGTCAAGGCGTTCCGGCGGCAGCTTGCCGTCCGCGTAGGCCATGACCAGTTCGATATCGGACTCTTTCACGATCAACCTTTCAGCGACATGGTATCGCGCGCCACCAGCAGCGCATGAAGTTGGAGACGAGCTCGAGCCAATCGACTCATCACCGTGCCCACGGGAATCTGCAACACGTCGGCCGCTTCCTGGTAGGAGAGCTCTTCCACGCATACCAGCATGATGAGCTCGCAGTGCTCGGGCCGCAATTGCGCCAGTGCAGCCGTGACGTGCGCGAGCTCGCTGCGCAGCTCCGGCGTCCGGTGCGCCTGTTCGTCGGCCAGGGGCTCGATGGCATCCACATCGACCGACTCACCCCGTCGTTTGCGGCTGCGCAGTCGGTCATACCAGAGATTCTGGACTATCCGGTACATCCAGCTGTCCAGTCGCGTGCCGGTCTCCCACTGGTCGGCGCGCTCGAGCGCGCGTTCGCATGCGGCCTGGACGAGGTAGTCGGCTTCATCGCGCTGACCGGTGAGACCATAGGCGAATCGCCGCAGTCGGGGCAGTAACTCCACCAGTCCCTCACGAAATGCACTCATTGGTGGTATTTAGATCCTGACAACGCAACACTTGGGAAAATATTCCGGACCGCGGTCGCATTGCGGTGACGTTCGCCCATGCCCGCCATCCGAAACGGGAACCAAAACCAGATGACAACACGTCGGATCGTACTGCTATTGTTGATCGCTTCAGGCCTTGCGCCCGCCGCCCTGCAGGCGCTCTGGCCCGACGGGCCGCTGCCCGGCGTGTCGATGGCCTGGGCGGACGACGACGACGACGACGACGACGACGACGATGATGATGATGA
>JBGSTN010001129.1:0-2595 GCA_041736455.1 Burkholderiaceae bacterium
AGGCGGCTACCGCGTCTATGGTCGCCAGATGCCCAGCGCCCAGTCCCTCGCCGCGGGTGGGCTTCCGCTCGGGCTGGCCAACGGCATCACGCTGGCCCGCAACGTGAAGGCGGGGGATCCCGTTCGGTGGCAGGACGTGACGATCGATCGCACCGATCCCGCCGTCAGGCTGCGGCTCGAGATGGAAGAGACATTCGCGAAACGCTAGTCACGCGCACAACGACATCCGGCGTCAGAAACCCGAGCCCGGCTGCGTGAGGAATTGCCTCTCCTCCTCGGTGCTCGGACGCCCGAGCAGGTCGTTGCGATGGGGAAAGCGGCCGAACCTGGCGACGATCACCTGGTGCTTGACCGCCCATTCGTGGAGATCGCGTGTCTCGTCGAATTCGAGCAGCTGCGCGAACAGGTCGACTGACCGGGCCTGCAACGCGCGATCCTCGGCATGCTCGAAAGGGAGATAGCAGAACTGCCGCTGGACCGGCAACAGCTCCCGATCCTTTCCCGCAGCGACCATCGCCTGGGCGGTCGCCAGGGCCTTCGAATCGCCGTCGAACATCCGCGCCGTGCCGCGGAACATGTTGCGGGTGAATTGATCGAGCACGATGATGCTGGCGAGCGGTCGCAGCGCGTCGGTCCGGTCGTTGCGCCAGTCGTCGATGCCACCGCGCAACGCGGTCTCGACCAGCGCCCCGAAACGTTGCGCGATCTCCGCGTCGAACGAATCGGACTTTTCGAACCAGGCAGCCCGCGGCTTGCCATGACCTGGTTCGCCCACCTCGCCGAACCAGAAGGCGAGAACGTCGTCGGCCGACGGGATCGTCACGCCGGAAACCGCAGGTTCACGCGCCGGGTCCGGGCGCTCTTCTTCTCGATCTTCGCGACGTTCACTGGTCCTATCTCCCGCGTGTTGGCGACATGCGTTCCGCCACAGGGTTGCAGGTCGACGTCCGCAATGCGCAGCAGTCGTATCCGTCCGAAGCCCAGCGGTGGCTTGACCGACATCGTGCGCACCAGATCCGGGTTGGCGAGCATCTCCTCGTCGGAGATCCATTCGGTCGACGTCTCGTGAGCGGCGGCGATCAATTGATCCAGACCCTGTTGCAGACTCTCCCGGTCGAGCGGTTCGACCATGTCGAAGTCTATTCGCGCATAGTCGGCCGTGATCGAGCACCCATTGACGGGATGCGGGATCAAGGCGCACAACAGATGCGTCGTCGTGTGATAGCGCATCAGGCGATGCCGATGCGTCCAGTCGAGCACGACCCGCACGGGCATGCCGGAGGCGAGACCGCCGGGCTGGGTCTCGAGCACATGAACGGAATCGTCGGGCGACGAACCTTCCCGTGTCGACTTGCGGGTGTCGACGACGGCGATTCTGCGGCCGTCCGCGAGCAGCATTTCGCCGCGGTCTCCCGCCTGCCCGCCACTCATCGGGTAGAAGACCGTGCGGTCGAGTTCGACGCCGGCGTCGCTGATGGACATGATGGTCGCTTCGCACTCACGCCGATAGGCGTCGACTCGATAGAGTGCCTGCGTGGTCACGGTCCGGGCTCGGTATGGCCGCTGACGCGACGGGTTTCATGGCCGGTCACACCACGGTCCTCGTGGCCACTCGGGTTTCCGCCTTCGCTGCCGGTCGCCCGCAACGCCGCCATCGACAACATGTTCGCAACGACAGGGGAACTGACGAAGACGAACAGCGTGAGCAACAGTTCGGCAAACCCGGGCCGGCCACCCATCATGATCGGTGCCAGGATCGCGGCAACCAGCACGGCGCCGATGCCCAGCGTCGACGCCTTGGTGGGTGCGTGCAATCGCGTGAAGAATTCCGGCAGACGAATCAAGCCGATCGAACTGACGAGCGTGAAGAAGCTGCCGAACAGGATCAACAGTGAAATGACGATTTCGAGAAGGAGGGTCATGCGCCTGCCTGCGGGTCGAAATCCATCGATGTCGTTGTGCCGTTCATTCGACTGCATCACCCCGCGCCAGGAAGCGCGCGCCGCCGACCGTGCCGACGAAACCCATCAATCCGATCAACAGTGCCAGCTCGAAGTACAGGGAGCGCCCGTCGAACCCCTCGATGATCCCGCGGATCGTCAGCAGGAGTGTGAGTCCCAGCGCATTCGTGTACATCGTATCGAGCGCCAGCAGACGATCGACCATGTCGGGGCCCAACCAGAGACGCACGGCGGCCAGCAGCAGCGCGAGACCGAACGAGGCGAACCCTATGTTCAACGCAATGGCGAGCATTTGAAGATCTCCATCAACGGCACTTCGTAACGCGACTTGATCACCTCGACGATCGATTCGGGATTCTCGCAGTCGAGTACGTGCACGAGGATCCGGGACCCTGGCCGACCCGGGGTTTCATAGACACGCGCCGAAACGGTTCCGGGCGTCATCGTGATGATGCTCGCCAGCAGTGCGATCACATAGGGATGATCGGTATCGACAGGCACGGTCACGAATGTCGGACGCAGTCGTGATGGTCTGCCCAGCACGAGGCGGGCCACCACGATGTTGCTCTTGATGATGTCCACCAATACGACCAGTGTGAGCCGCGCGATGGCTCGCGGATTGCCGGCCAGCGCC
>JBGSTN010000653.1:0-2541 GCA_041736455.1 Burkholderiaceae bacterium
GCTGCCGACTCACCAGATCGTCGGCATGGGCGAAGCGTTCTGGCTGGCGCGCGAGTGCATGGCCTCCGACAACGAACGCATCGCCGCGCTGCGCGACCGGTTGTGGGCAGGCTTCCAGAAAATGGAGGCCGTGGTCCTCAATGGCGACGAACAGCAGCGCGCCGCCAACTATCTGAATGTCAGCTTCAACTATGTCGAAGGCGAGTCACTGCTGATGGGCATGAAAGGGGTGGCCGTCTCGTCGGGTTCGGCCTGCACGTCCGCCTCGCTGGAGCCCAGCTACGTATTGCGCGCGATGGGTCGCAGCGATGAACTCGCCCACAGTTCGGTGCGATTCTCGATCGGTCGATTCACCTCCGAAGAGGATGTCGATTTCGCGATCGCGCAGGTCACCCAGGTCGTGACGAAGCTGCGCGGCATGAGCCCTTTGTGGGACATGGTGCAGGCCGGGGTCGATCTCCAGTCGATCCAGTGGGCTGCTCATTGACATTTCCGACCCCGTGACCCTTCCGACCCCTTTCCATTCGTCCAACGGAGAACAACATGGCATACAGCGACAAGGTCGTCGATCACTACGAGAACCCGCGCAACGTCGGCAGCTTCGACACGGGCGATACGAGTGTCGGCACCGGCATGGTGGGCGCGCCAGCCTGCGGCGACGTGATGCGCCTGCAGATTCGCGTCAATGCGCAAGGCGTCATCGAAGATGCACGCTTCAAGACCTATGGTTGCGGATCGGCGATCGCCTCGAGCTCGCTGGTCACCGAATGGGTGCGCGGGCGCACGCTCGACGAAGCCCTGGCGATCAAGAACACGGAGATCTGCGAGGAACTCGCCCTGCCGCCGGTCAAGATCCACTGTTCGATCCTCGCCGAAGACGCGATCAAGGCCGCGGTTGCCGACTTCCGTTCGCGCAATCCGGTCGGCGCACAGACGCTGACGTCGGAGCAGATCGCCTGCGCGTCCAGCACGCGTTGAATCGATCCGCGCCTTCACCCTCTCATCCAAGGAACCAACATGCAAGCAGTCACGACAAACCTGAGCGACATTGCAGTCGACCCGATGCCCGGTCAGTTGGAATTCACCAAGGCAGCCGCCGCCAAGGTCGCCGAACTGATACAGGACGAGGGGAATCCCGACCTCAAGCTGCGGCTCTACGTCACCGGCGGGGGATGTTCCGGCTTCAGCTACGGATTCGCCTTCGATGACCAGATCGCCGAAGATGACGTGACCACCGTGACCGAGGGCGTGTCGTTGCTGGTGGATGCGATGAGCCTCCAGTATGTGCTGGGCGCCCGTGTCGATTTCGAGGATGGCCTGGAGGGATCGCGCTTCGTCATCCACAACCCGAGCGCCCAGACCACCTGTGGCTGCGGCAGCTCGTTCTCGGTTTAGGGAAGAAGACCATGTCCGTTTCATTGACCCCCGCCGCGGCCCGTCACGTCGCCAGATCGCTGGCCAAACGTGGCAGCGGCATCGGTTTGCGCCTGGCCGTCAAGACCAGCGGCTGCAACGGCTTCGCCTATGCGATCGAATTCGTCGACGTGCTCAACACCGACGACGAGTGTTTCGAATCGCAGGGTGTGAAGGTCATCGTCGATGCCCGCAGCCTGGGCATGCTGGCCGGCACCGAACTCGACTTCGTGCGTGAAGGTCTGAACGAAGGATTCAAATTCATCAACCCGAATGCCAAGGCCAATTGTGGTTGCGGCGAAAGCTTCGCGGTCTGAACCAGAGAGCCACCATGGCATTACTGCAAATCGCCGAGCCCGGCCAGAGCGCCGCGCCTCACCAGCATCGATTGGCTGCCGGCATCGACCTGGGGACGACCAACTCGCTGATTGCCACGGTGCAGAGCGCCTCGGCGCGCGCGTTGCCGGACGAGGAGGGCACGTTTCTGCTGCCGTCCGTCGTGCGCTACCTGCCGGGCAATGGCATCGTCGTCGGTCGCGACGCCCAACTGGCCCAGGCGGAAGACCCAGAGAACACGATCGCGTCGGTCAAGCGCTTCATGGGCCGCAGTCTGTCCGACGTGAGCCTGGCGGGCGACCTGCCCTATGAATTCGTCGATACCCCGGGCATGGTCGGCATTCGAACGGTCTCGGGCGAGCGTTCGCCGGTCGAGGTGTCGGCAGAGATCCTGACTGCGCTCAGGGAGCGAGCCGAGATCACGCTGGGCGGTCCTCTTGCCGGCGTCGTGATCACCGTGCCCGCCTATTTCGACGATGCACAGCGCCAGGCGACCAAGGATGCGGCACGCCTGGCGGGATTGACGGTACTGCGTCTGCTCAACGAGCCGACTGCGGCGGCCATCGCCTACGGGCTGGACAAGGAAGCCGAAGGGCTGTTCGCCATCTACGACCTCGGTGGCGGCACGTTCGACATCTCGATCCTGCGCCTGACCAAGGGCGTCTTCGAAGTGCTCGCGACCGCCGGCGACTCCGCGCTGGGCGGCGACGACTTCGACCATGCGATTGCCGAGTGGTTCTGTGCGCAGCGTGGCATCGCCGGCCTCGCCGCCCTGACACCCGGCGCGCAGCG
>JBGSTN010001136.1:0-2434 GCA_041736455.1 Burkholderiaceae bacterium
CTAGCGCCCGACCGCCTGCGGCTCGACGCCGATGATTTGGCTGCCGAGATCGTCGAGCGCACCGAGGGCGACATGCGCGTGGCGCTGCCGCTGGGACTGGGCAAGGCCAATACCGTCATCAATGCGATCACGCGCAGGGCAATCGACGATCGTTCGATCCGCCTGTCGATCATGACCGCATTGACGCTCGAGCGTCCGTCACCAAAGGGCGAGCTCGAGCGACGTTTCATCGAGCCGGCACTCGACCGGCTGTTCGGCCGTTATCCGCCTCTCCACTACGCGGAGCGGATGCGCAGGGGCGACCTGCCACCGAACATCCAGGTGAATGAATTCTTCCTGATGGCAGGCCGATGGCTCGGCGTTCAGCCGATGCAGCGTCACTACATCAGCGCGAACTACACGCATGTCATCGAGATGTTGTGTGCCTACCGTCCGAACGTACTGGCGCAACTCGTCGCGCTCGACGAATCGGGCCGGGTCAGCCTTGCCTGCAACACCGATATCACGATCGACCTGCTTGCATTGCGGCGACGTGGCGAGATCAGTCTGCTGTTCGTCGGCGAATCGAATGCCCAGCTGCCATTTCTCGGTCGTGAAGCGGTGATCGGCACCGATGAACTCGATCTCATGCTGCACGACGAGGCTGGCGGCTTCGAACTTTTCGCGGTACCCCGTCAACCGGTGCAAGCTGTCGACCATGCGATCGGCCTGCACGCATCCACCCTGGTGGCCGATGGGGGCACGCTGCAGATCGGCATCGGTACGAGCGGCGACGCACTCGCGTCCGCTCTCGTGACACGCCATTGCGATACTTCGGCCTGGCGCGCCCTGGTCGATGCCTGTCCCTTTCCGCGATCGGCGCTCGCCGAAAACGATGCCGGCCGGTTCGAGCAGGGCCTTTACTGCTCGACCGAGATGCTCGTCGAGGGCCTGCTGCAACTTTTCCTGGCCGGCATCGTGGCGCGACGTGTCGATGGTGCCGCAATCCACGCCGGTTTCTTCATCGGTTCCCACGAGATGTATCGGGTGCTGCGCGACATGGACGCGCCGCAGCGCGATGCGATCGCGATGATGCCGGTCTCGTTCACCAACGCGCTCTATGGCGATGCCAACGGCACTGAAGCACAGAAGCGCGCCGCGCGCGTGGCGGCGCGCTTCTTCAACAACGCCATGATGGTCACGCTGCTCGGCGCGACCGTCTCGGATACGCTGGCTGATGGCAGGGTGGTCAGCGGTGTCGGCGGCCAGTTCAATTTCGTCAGCCAGGCGTTCGAACTCGCCGGCGCGCGGGTGATCATGACGGTGCCGGCCACCCGGGAGAAAGATGGGCGCGTCCGATCCAACATCGTCTGGTCGCATCCCAATGCCACCGTGCCGCGTCACTACCGCGACGTGGTGATCACGGAATACGGCATCGCCAACCTGCGCGGGCTCAGCGACGAGCAAGCCATCGCCGCGCTGATATCGATCGCCGATTCGCGATTCCAGGAAGGCTTGCGACGCGATGCAGTACGTGCCGGCAAGCTCGATCGCAACTTTCGGCTGGCGACCGAGCACCGCGACAACACCCCACAGGCGATCGAGCGCTGGCTCGGTCCATCGATGGCCGACGGCACACTGGCCCACTTTCCGTTCGGCAGCGATTTCGATCCGGTCGAGCAGCGATTGCTGGCGGCACTCGAGCGGCTCGCGCGGGCGCGCAGTCGACCGCGGCGTATTGCTGCGTTGCTCTGGCATGGCCTGGGCGTCGATACCGACTCGCCGTCAATGCGTGAGTCGCTCGAACGGATGGGACTGCATGATCCGGATGGCGTACGGCAGCGATTGTGGCGTCGGCTCGTCGTGAGCGCGCTTGCAGTCGGCGGACGTTCGGACAAATTGCGATACTAGGTCGCACGGGCCGTGCGATTCCTTTCCTCCAGAGCGGGTCTACCGCCCTCGCTTGTTGCGCGGGCAGAGGCGGTCGTTGGAGCCTCTGCACGCACCACGCGCGCACGGCCTTCGGTCTTGGCACGGTACAGCGCCATGTCGGCCTGCCGGAGAGCCAAGGCCAGATCGTCCGGATCTGCGCACTCGGCCACGCCGGCCGAGAAACTCACCCGCAGGCCAGGGGCGATGTCGTCGAACGAGATGCACTGGAGCCGTGCCTGCAACCGACCCAGCAGGGATTCGGCGCTCGCGATATCGCCTGCCGGCAGGGCCAGCAGGAATTCCTCGCCGCCCCAGCGGGCGAACAGATCGCCTGCGTGCATTTCGTGCTGGGATGCACTCGCGAAGCGCTGCAGCACGGCGTCGCCAGCGGCATGGCCGTACTGGTCATTGACACGCTTGAAGTGATCCAGGTCCAGCAGCGCCATGACCATCGGTGGTGGGTCGACGCGCTGGCGAATCGTCAGCGCACCAACGAGACGTTCTCCCGCGGCGCGGCGGTTCA
>JBGSTN010000035.1:0-5729 GCA_041736455.1 Burkholderiaceae bacterium
CTGCCGGTGCCGGTCACCCGCGCTGAATACGAGGCCTGCCTCGGGCAGGTTCGCGGGCGCATCGGGCTCATCGGGCAGGAGGTCGGGCGCCGACTGGATGTCATCCTCGACGTCCATGGTCAGGTAGTCCGAAAGCGTCAGTCGATGCGGGCCGGTCCCGGCGAAACCTGGCTCGACACGGTATTGGCCGATGTCGACCGGCAACTCGCCGGACTGATCTATCCCGGCTTCGTCGCCGCGACGCCGGCCGAACAGTTCGCGCATCTGCCGCGCTATCTGCAGGCCATTCTGATGAGACTGACCAGGGTGCGCGCCGACCCGACGCGTGAAATCCGACAGACGCAGGAACTGGCGGCATTCTGGCAACGTTACAACCGCCTGCGTCGCGAACGCCGTGATCTCGCCGATCCCGAACTCGACCAGTTGCGGTGGCTGCTCGAAGAATTGCGGGTCGCGTTGTTCGCCCAGTCCTTGCGCACCCCGTCACCGGTTTCATCCAAGCGGGTCGCCCGATTGCTCGAGCATCTGAATGGGTGATGAGTCCATGTGAACTTCGCCCGGCAATTCGCGGCACAATACCGACATACTGGGAACTGCTCTGTCTTCCCCGCCAATCCTCAAGCGCCATAGGTTTCCGCTGATGTTGTTTCGCGATGCTTCTATCGCTGATGTCCTGGTCGCCGGTTCATTGCTGCTGGCATCACCACTTCATGCCGAGTCCGTCGAGAGTCCGGTATCGATCGCATCGGCGCCGGTAGAGGAATTACGCCCTTCGGCCCCCGAATCCGATGCTGGGCAGACTCGAAGGCAAGCCGTCAGGACCGACATGGACATGGCGGTCACTGCCAATCCGATTGCATCGAAAGTCGCCGCCGACATGCTTGCCCGCGGCGGCAGCGCGGTCGACGCTGCCATTGCAGCGCAGATGGTGCTCAACGTCGTGGAGCCGCAGTCCTCCGGGATCGGGGGCGGTGCCTTCATGCTCGTCTACAACGAACGGTCGCGTCGTCTGCGCGTGTTCGACGGTCGTGAAACGACCCCGGCCGGCGCCAGGCCGGACATGTTCCTGATCGACGGGGGCGGCAAGCTGGGTTTTTTCGATGCGGTCGACAGTGGCCTGTCGGTCGGCGTCCCCGGACTGCTGCGCATGCTCGATCTCGCGCATCGTGGCCATGGCCATCTACCGTGGGCGGAGCTGTTCCGGCCCGCGATCGAACTGGCCGAGCAGGGCTTCGAAATTTCGCCGCTTCTCTACACCGCGATCCTGTCGGCCAGAAAGCGCATCGCGGCGCAACCGGCTGCGGCCAAATATTTCCTCACCGCATCAGGGCGTGCGAAGCCCGCTGGCACGAGACTTCGTAATCCGGAGTTGGCGGCGGTCTTTCGCCAGATCGCCGAACACGGAGCCGACGTGCTGTACCGCGGACCGATTGCCGACGACATCGTCGCAGCGGTCCAGGGCCACAAGACGCGTCCCGGCGTGATGAAGTCCGACGACCTCGCCGGCTATCGCGCGCTCGAGCGCGATCCGTTGTGCGGCGGGTATCGCGGATTGAAGATCTGCGGCATGCCGGCGCCAAGCTCCGGTGGTCTCACGACTCTGCAGATCCTCGGCATCCTCGAGCATTTCGATCTGTCCGTGCTCAAACCCGGCACGGTCGAGTCGGTTCATCTGGTCTCGGAGGCCCAGCGTCTCGGTTATGCCGATCGGGCCCGCTACATCGCCGACCCGGCATTCGTCAATGTGCCGTCCTCGGGCATGCTCGACGGCGAATACCTGACCCAGCGGTCGCGGCTCATATCATCCGAGCGCTCGATGGGAGAGAGTTCGGCCGGCACGCCGCCCGGGGCACCCACCGCCGGTGTCGATCGCTCGCAATCGCTATCGTCGACCTCGCATCTGTCCATCGTCGACCAGTCGGGCAACGCGGTGTCGATGACCACCTCGATCGAGCATTCGTTCGGTTCCCTCCTGATGGTGCGCGGCTTTCTGTTGAACAACCAGCTGACCGATTTTTCATTCGCGCCGACCGACGAGAACGGCCATGACATCGTCAACCGTATCGAGCCGGGCAAGCGGCCTCGCTCGTCCATGGCGCCGACCATGGTGTTCGACAAGGATGGCAATCTCGAGGCTGTGCTCGGTTCGCCCGGGGGCAGCTCGATCATCCAGTATGTCGCGCAGACCCTGATCGGCCTGATCGACTGGCGACTCGATGTCCAGGAAGCGGTCGATTCACCGCATTTCGGGGCGTTGACCACGGCAACCACGATCCTCGAGAAGGACACGGCGCTCGCGAAGCTCAGGGTGCCGTTGACGGCCCTCGGCCATCAGGTCACCTTTGCGCCGTTGACCAGCGGTGTCCATGCCATCGTCTTCAATGGCATGCGCGAGAACGGCAAACCCGGCAGATTGGCGGTGGGCGACGAGCGCAGCCGTTGGGCGGGAGGCGCCGACCCCCGTCGCGAAGGGGCGGTGGCAGGCAGATGACGACCGATCCCGCATCCGCGCATACCGCCGGGTCACTGGGTGGGACAGCCGTCGAATGGTCCGCTGGAGCAGTCGCTGCGTCCGCGGCCGGCCTGACCGTTCCGGCGATCGGCCTCATCATCATCGGCGACGAGATACTCTCCGGTCGCCGTCAGGACAAGCACTTCGCCCACGTCCAGGAACTGCTTGCCCGCCGCGGGATGTCGCTCGCCTGGGTCCAATATCTCGGCGACGACCGGGGGCGTCTCACCCGGCTGCTGCAGGCGACCTTCGCGACATCGGACATCGTCCTCTCGTGCGGCGGGATCGGTGCCACGCCCGACGACCACACGCGCCAGGCTGCGGCCGCCGCATTGGGCGAACCACTGGCGCTTCATCCGGATGCCTGCGAACGGATCTCGCAGCGTTGTCGGGAAATGGCAGCCGAGGGAACCGGCACAGCGGACATGTCGACCCCGGAAAACCGGCAGCGCCTGAAGATGGGCGAGTTTCCAGTCAGTGCTTCGATCATCGAAAACCCGTACAACCGGATACCTGGCTTCAGCGTGCGAGACCATCACTTCGTTCCGGGATTTCCGGTGATGGCGTGGCCGATGATCGAGTCGGTGCTCGATACCCGATATGCCCACCTTCACCATCAGGCGGATCTGGTCGAACGCTCTTTCTTCGCGCTGGGCCTGCCCGAGTCACGCATCACTCCTGCACTTGAACGGCTCGAATCCGTTTGGCCGGGCATCCGGATCTTCTGCCTGCCGTCGGCCAATGCCGATCCGCGCAAGCGGCATCTCGAACTCGGCGTCAAGGGCCGTGCAATCGATGTCGAGGCTGCCCTGGCCGAGTTGCGCAACGACGTCCTGGCGTTGGGTGGCGAAATCATTCCCGTGCCGGTCGATCCCTGATTCGCGGAATGCCGCAGTGCGTCGAAAACCTTTCCACTCGGTGACGCTGAACGACGCAATCTGACCAAATTTGTCACCAGCGGGTTACACATTCCGACGGAATCCGGCACCATGCTTCTCTTTGATTGCGGCATCCGGGAAGCGATGGATGTTATCCGCAAAAAGAAAATGGCCCGGTATCAACCGGGCCAAAAGCGCCACAAACAGAGGAGGAGGGAGGAGTTTCGTGGCGCTTGGAGGAGAAAACCTGAGAAAAATCAACTTGAACGAAAGCTTCAGCTTGCTTTCCGAGCATCATCGACCCGACTTCTTCGGGGGCTGGGCTGGTCGGCATGCAGCGCGGCGGGGACCTGGGGTTGCAGACCAGGAAGAAACCCCTGGGTCCCGGTGGCCGCCATCGCCAAGCCACCATCCCAGGAAAACCAGGGATATGAGCCTGCTGGGGCCTCCGCTGCCATGGATGCAACCATGGTCTGCAACGCTTTACCACTTACTGCAACTTGCTGTTCCCACTCCTTCGCAAGCTCCGTGCCAGTTTCTGTTGCGATGGTTTGAACGTGATTGAAATAGGCCAGTGTCTTCTCACGGATTGGGTCGATCCAATTGGCAATGTCTGGCCCCGTGGGCGTCAATGGCAGGCTCTGCAGCGTGCCTGCCACCTGTTCGCCGGACTCCTCCAGGCTCGCCCGGAGCGCCTGCAGGTTCAACTGCCGCAGACGCGCCAGGCCCTCGAGCGAATGGCACGACACCGCCACGCTGTGTTCAACCATCGATTTCTGCAGTTCGAGGAATGGATTCGACGCGAGCGTCATAACGATCTCCTGTCTGGGGGATGAATGGTTTGGGGAGGAAGGATTGATGCAATGCAACAACCGATTCTATGGGGGTGAGTACCTCTGTCAAGCGAGGCCCCTCGACGGGAGAACCGGATGACGGATCCGACGTCACGGCTGGCCGTCGATCGCGCCATCCTTTCCCGACGATCGATCCGGGCGTTCGACAGCCGTCCAGTCCCGCGGGAGGAAATCGAATCGATTCTCGAGGTCGCCAGCCGCGCTCCGTCGGGTACCAACACGCAACCGTGGCGAGTTCATGTCCTCGCGGGCGAACCCAAGGAAGCGCTGAGCCGGGAAATCGTTTCGATCTACGACGATCCGGCACTTCGGCGTGAACACGAATCCGAGTATTCGTATTACCCGACCGAATGGCATTCACCATTCATCGAGCGGCGTCGCAAGGTCGGTTGGGACCTCTATACGTTGCTCGGTTTGACGCGCGACGACAAGGCGGGCATGCATGCCCAGCACGCGCGCAACTTCCTTTTCTTCGATGCACCGGTCGGACTGATGTTCTCGATCGACCGTCGACTGGGAATCGGCAGTTGGCTCGACTACGGGATGTTCCTGCAATCGATCATGGTCGCGGCGCGGGGCCGAGGCCTGGATACGTGCCCGCAGGCGGCATTTACCCAGTTTCACCGGGTCATTTCCAGGCATCTCGATCTTCCTTCCTCCGATATGGTGGTGTGCGGGATGTCTCTCGGATATGCACTCGAGGGCGCCGCCGTCAATTCGCTCACCGTCGATCGGGAACCTGTTGTCAACTTCGCACGGTTCATCGGCTTTTGAGCATTTCTCACTGAGCCGGCGAGTCTCTGTTGCTAGACTGGCCGGCCGTGCCAGCGGCATTCGCCGCAGGAGTGTCGATGCCGTATCACTGCAAGTCCGCCTGCTCAGCGCTTCTTTCGCTGGTCGACCGCACCTTGGGCCGCGTGGCGAAGACGACACGTGCGCTATTCGTGCTTGGCGGTGTCATCATTCTGATCATCGAACCGACCGGCGTTTCGACAATCGCCGTCGCGCAGGCGAACGATGTTCCTTCGGCACGCGGAAACAATGGCGAACGCTCGCCTCGAGACGGACGTGCCGCGCGCAACCCGGTAGCGGGCAAGCCGGTCGCCGCCAGGAAATCGGCCAAACCGGCTGCCGCGAACGTCGCGAAATCGTCACCCAGACCCAGAATCCTTCCGGTTCCGGTTCGTCCCGCGAAGCTTGCGCGTCAACCGGCCGGCAAAGCCCGGACGATGCTTGCCGGGAATTCGCCGGCGAAGGGAGTGACGGACGCTGCATCCCGCGGGCGGGCTAAGCCTGCTGCGCTACCGGTTCGATCGCGTTCGAATGGGCGCGCGACGACGCGGACCGTTCGTTCCGAGACCGTCGCGACTCGACCGGCATCGAAACAATCGGTGCGCCGATCCGCCCTGCCGCCGTCGTACACGACGTTGCGCCAGGTGGCTGAACGGCATTCGATCAAACGGGTGAGCAACGTGGCCGGTTCGC
>JBGSTN010000073.1:0-7327 GCA_041736455.1 Burkholderiaceae bacterium
GACAGGGCTGCAGCCCGTTGCCGGGATCCGCCGACGCTGCGTCGCGCCTGGCGTCGGGGACCATCGCGCAACCCGCGGCGAGTGATACGGCCGTCACGATCGAAAGCCGCGCGAACATCGCTACGTATGCGCGCAATCGCGCGCGGGAACGATGACGGATCGGGTCAAATTCCCTGGTCGGGTCGGAACGGACGAGCAAGCCGGGAATTCGGCGCGTGGCGGGTTCTTGAAGCGTCATCGAGAAAGGTGGCGTTGGACCGAAAGTTGCACGAACTGCCCATTGGTGAGGGCAAGCTACCATAAGCCCGACCCCACGACACGACACTGTCTCGCTCATGGCAATCGGCAATACCATTCATACCTGGTTCAAGGGCAGCTGGCATGCCGGCAACACGCCAATTCTCGGCGCGGCCGATCATGCGACCTGGTTGGGCACACTGGTCTTCGACGGCGCGCGTCGCTTCGAAGGGCGCACACCCGATCTGGACCGGCATTGCGCCCGGGTCGATCATTCGGCCCTGGCACTCGGCCTGCGCCCGACCCTGACGGTCGAGACGATGCATTCGCTTTGCATCGAGGGATTGACGCGCTTCGCGCCTGCCGAGGCGGTCTACATCCGTCCGATGTACTGGTCGGTCGAGGGTGCGGGAAATGCCGTGCTTGCCGACCCCGAGTCGACCGAATTCGCGCTCTGTCTCGAATCGGTGCCGATGCCGGCCGCCACGGCGACGCAGACCCTGGCGATCACGCGCTTCACCAGGCCGACCCTTTCCTGCGCGACGGTCGACGCCAAGGCGGCTTGCCTCTACCCGAACAACGCACGCATGCTCCGCGAGGCGGGTGCCAGGGGATTCAGCAACGCACTGGCCTGCGACGGCCTGGGCAACGTCGCCGAAACGGCTACCGCGAACATCTTCATGGTTCGCGACGGCGAATACTTCACGCCGGTGCCCAATGGCACCTTCCTCAACGGCATCACCCGCCAACGCATCGTCAGCCTGCTGCGCAACGACGGTCACGTGGTGCACGAAGTGACACTGTCGATCGACGATTTTCGCGGCGCGGACGAGGTATTCATGTCCGGCAACATGAGCAAGGTGAGTCCGGTGGTCGCACTCGAAGACAAACGCTTCGAGGTTGGCCCGTCGACGCGTCGCGTTCGTGAACTCTACTGGGACTGGTCACATGGCAACTGATGATTCGAACAAGCCGGTCTCCAAGCCGGTCGCGGGCACCGTTGCCAGGCGTGGCAAGGTCGCAGGCGAAAGCCCCCTGGCTGCGAGCGAGTCTGCCACCGATCCACCGGCGAATCGCTCGCGCCGACCCCTTTCCCGTGTTTCGGCGCGTGCGCGATCGACAGGTACCCGCAAAGCGTCCGTTCGAGCGTCGTCGGATGTGATCGCCGATGCGGCAACCGCCCCCGCAGGCCGGACCGACGTCACGATCACGGCCCTGCGGGCGCGTCCGGTCGTGGTGCCGATGGCTGTCGCCCTGCCGACCAGTCAAGGTGTTCTCGACCGGGCGGCGCTGATCCTGATCGACCTCGAGACGTCGGCCGGCACGGTAGGACACAGTTATCTCTTTGCGATCGGCGCACAGAATTTCAAGCCGATCGTCGGGCTGCTCGACGCAATGGCGGACATGATCGTCGGCCAGCCCCTCGCACCATTTCATCTCGAGCGGCTGCTGCGCGCGCGCTACGCGCTTCTCGGGGTGCACAACATCGTCCTGTTCGCCATGTCGGGTATCGACATCGCTGCCTGGGACGCTCACGCGAAGCTGCTCGGCGAACCGCTGGTGCGTGTGCTGGGCGGAAAGGTTCGTCCGATACGCGCCTACAACTCGAAGGGCCTGGGCATCATGCCGAAGAAGGCGCTTGCCGCGCAGGCGGTCGCCCTGCTCGACGAAGGCTTCGACGCGTTGAAGATCCGCCTGGGGCGTGACAAGGCGTCGGCAGACGTCGCGGCCGTTCGCGCGGTGCGCAAGGCGATTGGTCCGGATGCCACGTTGATGTGCGACTTCAATCAGGCCCTCAGTCTGAACGAGGCGCTGCTGCGTTGCCGGATGCTCGATGACGAGGGCGGGCTGACATGGATCGAAGAGCCGATCCGCGCAGATGACTTCAGCGGCTATGCCGAACTGGTCGCCGTCGGCGAGACGCCGATTTCGATCGGCGAGAATTTCATGGGGCCCGAGCAGATGGCTCAGGCGCTCGCTGCGGGCGCGGCGAATTTCGTGATGCCGGACGTGCAGCGGATCATGGGTGTGACGGGTTGGTTGCGCGCCGCGGCACTGGCGCAGGCCTACGGGCTGGAGATGTCTTCCCACCTGTTTCCCGAGGTCAGCGCGCATCTGATGGCCGTGACGCCGACGGCGCACTGGCTAGAGTATGTCGACTGGGCCAATCCGATCCTGGCCGAGCCGATACAGGTTCGCGATGGTCACGTCGTCATTCCGGAGCGACCGGGCAGCGGCGTTGCATGGAACGAAGCGGCCGTGTCCCGGTACGCCGCCTGAAGCGCCGCGTCCGGCGCAACGCGAGGTCGCGGTAGAACGCGGGTTCGATCACGAACGTCGAACGGGTCTCGATCGACGAACGCCTGGCGGCCGTACCATCGGACTCGAACGCTACTGGCTGGCCAACAGCCGTCGTGCGTCGTCCGCCGTGCAGTTCACGTCCTGCACGATCACCGCGATGGTGTCCTTGCGCGTGACGTTGAAGAAGAGTTCCCCGGTGAGGGATTCGAAATCGCCCTTGATCAGGTCGCCTTTGGCGACGTGATTGCTGTCGAGCAGTTCGAACACCGTGACACCGTGTGGCGCGCGCACGGCGACGAAACCATTACGAGGATTCACCGCGAGCACCTTACCGATATTTTCCATGCAGGGGACGTCCGATTCGAGGATTCGAAGTGACTGTCGGCCCTTAAAGGAGCGCATGCAAGCATGATGCCGATCAACGGTCCTGTTCCTCTTACGGGCGCAGCCGTCCGGCAATGAAAGACCGCCCCGGACATGGAACCGCCGCCAGACCATCGAATATTCGACAGTGTGGCGGCGGCGAGGTCAGGGGGGTGACGTCAGGTCGATTGTCGCGCGTTCAGCGCTTTCCCGACATCGACTGTTGCCTGCCTGCACCACTTCGCTCCGAGCGACCGCTGTCGCGCCGGCTCGGGCCTGCTCCCGCGGGCCTTGCCGCCCCTGGCTTCGAATGCTGGGCGGGTTTGCCCGATCCGATTCCCGCGGCGCCGTGGCCGGACCCGCCTTTGCCATGACCGGCCGACTTGCCGGCACTGCCCGGCCCGGCACCACGACGAGGGCTCGACGTCGGTGCACGTGGCTGCCTCGGCGGCAGCTTGAACGGTGCGATTCGACCCGTCGGCTCGTTCACCGTGAATCCGTCCTGAGTCATTCGGCCGATCGGGCGATTGATCAATTTCTCGATATCGCGCAGCAGGGAGATCTCGCCCACATCGACGAGCGAGATCGCATGACCCGAGGCGCCGGCCCGACCGGTCCGGCCGATGCGATGCACGTAGTCTTCGGACACGTTGGGCAGTTCGAAGTTGATGACGTGAGGCAGTTGGTCGATATCGAGCCCGCGCGCGGCGATGTCGGTGGCGACCAGCACGCGCAGACGGCGCGTCTTGAATTCGTCGAGGGCGCGGGTCCTGGCGCCCTGGCTCTTGTTGCCGTGGATCGCAAGCGACTTGATACCGTCTTTCTCGAGTTGTTCGGCGAGCCGGTTGGCGCCGTGCTTGGTGCGCGTGAAGACCAGCACCTGCGACCACTGGTTGCTGCCGATGAGGAACGACAGCAGTTCGCGCTTGCTTGCCTGGGGAACGATATAGGCCTGCTGCTCGACCAGTTCGGCCGCGGTGTTGCGGCGCGCGACCGATACTTCCTGCGGATTGTTCAGCAGTCCGGCCGCGAGCGTCCGGATCTCGTCGGAGAAGGTCGCCGAGAAAAGCAGGTTCTGACGCTTGACCGGCAACAGGCGCAACACACGCTTGATGTCGTGGATGAAGCCCATGTCGAGCATGCGGTCGGCTTCGTCGAGCACGAGAATCTCGACGGCCGACAGGTCGATCGTCTTCTGCATCACGTGATCCAGGAGTCGTCCCGGAGTGGCCACCAGGATCTCGACGCCGGTCTGCATCGCCTTGATCTGGGGGTTGATATTGACGCCACCGAAGATCACGGTGCTGCGGATCTTCGTGTGTGCGCCGTAGGTGCGAACCGACTCGTTGACCTGTGCGGCCAGTTCCCGCGTCGGCGTCAGGATCAGGCAGCGCGGCTTGCGGGGCGTCGCGCGACGCTCGCCGCCGGCGGTGAGCAACTGCAGGATGGGAAGGACGAAACCAGCGGTCTTGCCGGTGCCTGTCTGGGCAGCAGCGAGCAGGTCGTGCCCGGCCAGGACCAGCGGAATGGCTTTGGTCTGGATCGGCGTAGGGACGGTGTAACCGGCTTGTTCGATGGCGCGTAGCAACGGCTCGACCAGGCCGAGCGTGGCAAATTGGGACAGATCAGTGCTCAAGATGACTCCGGCCGTAACCATGCGGATCTGGATCCGTCAGCGTCACGGCAATGAAAGAGGTGAGGAGACAAGAAAATGGGCGCTGATCCGGGACGGGTCCGCAACGTTGCACGGTGGTTGTTGGCCACCTCGATTCGCGGCAAGTTCCGGGATCGCGACCGGTGCGGTGAGCCCGCCCGGACGTGGTTCAGGAAATACGACCTGCTCTGCGCCAATAGACTTCGGAATGATCCGAGCGAGGTCGCTGGACGGGCGTCGGCTCATGGCCAAGCCCTGACGAACAGACGGGTTCGCAGCAGATCAGACGGCAATTGTAACCTGGTAATGGCGTTCGTGCCGCATCGCCTGTCGCCTAAAACGGACCAACGGCAACCCGAGTGGTGGACGCCACCACAGAATGGCGTCGGTCCTGCACCGCGATATCGGTCTTTTCGAGACGTGCTGCCGACCCGTTTGGCCGATTCCACTGATCCAACCGCGCGAACCGCGCCGGCCGCGCCGGCTCGGCAAAGCAAGTCGACGTTCTCGATCCGGTCCGAACCGGTTGCTGCCGGTCGGGCACAGTGTCCAGTCAGCGCCGGGTCGAATGAGTCCCGAGCAGGTCCTGCGTCAGGTAGTGAAGCCGGTAGCTTTCGAAGTCGATCGAGTCGTTCGTTTCGATGTCGCGCTGCTCGGCCAGCGAATGCTCGGCGATGCGACGGTACCGTGTCCGTGTTTCGTCATCGATTCCGGCTCTCAGGTGTACCTGCCGGTGCTGCTCGGACTGATCAAGCGTGAATTTCGGATAGCTGTTGCTCCATTGGTCCGCCATATCCTTCAGCACCCGCGCCGAGGGCGTCAGCGACGGGTCGGCGATCGAGCGTCGGGCCGCATCGATGGCCTCACCGAAGTTCGTGGTGCCGGTGGCCCGATCGAGGGCCGCGGCGATGGGTTCGCAAGCCTGGAGCAGTTCTTCGCTCCACGCACGCAGGGTCTGCCACGATCCGTCTTCACGTTGCAGCGTGAGGCCGGATGCGCGACCGCGTTCGGCCACCGCAAGCTGGTTCGCCGCGTTGCAGGCAATGAACTCCGGCGTATCCAGCGGGCTCTCGGCCAGCAGGCAATGCAGCAGGAACACATCGACGAAATGACTCGTCCGGGCACTGACGCCGATCGGCGAATACGGATCGAGGTCGAGGCAGCGCACTTCGACGTATTCGACGCCCCGATCGCCCAGCGCGTGCAGCGGACGTTCCCCCGGCAGAATTCGACGCTTGGGGCGGATCGTTCCGTAGAACTCGTTCTCGATCTGCAGCAGGGTATCGTTGAGCTGCACATAGTCGTCGCCCGAACGGATACCCATCGCCGCGTACGCGGGCCAGGGATCGGTCAACGCCCGCTTGAGGGAGTCTGCGTAGCCAGTCAGGTCGTTGTAGCTGACCGCCAACGAACTCTGAGCGTCGCTCTGGTAACCGAGTGGTCCCATGCGCATCGATGTGCCCCACGGCAATATCATCGAACCGGTGCCGATCGGCTCGAGGCGATGCCGGCGATTGGCAACGAACGAGCCGCATACGGCCGGCGACGCTCCGAAAAGATAGAGGAGCAGCCACGAATGTCGGCGGAAGTTGCGGATCAGCTCGAAGTACGATTTGTTCCGGAACTCGATGGCACTCAGCGTGCTGCGCGAATACGCGTGGAGTTCCGCCCACGCCGAATCCGGCAGCGAGAAGTTGTAATGCACGCCCGAGATCATCTGCATGCGCCGGCCGTAGCGATGCGACAGGCCCTGGCGATACACCGTCTTCAGGCGCCCGATATTCGATGAACCATACTGGCCGATGGGAATGTCGGCCTCGTCGGGCAACCAGCAAGGCATGCTGGCCGCCCAGAGCCTCTCGTCCTGCAGTTCGCTGTAGACGAAGCGATGGACTTCGTCGAGTTCTGCGAGGCAGGCGTCGATGCTCGTGTGAACGCCCGTCACCAGTTCGAGTTGAGACTCGCTGAAATCGGTGGTGATCTGCGGATGCGTGAGTGCGGATCCCAGCGCCGGCGGATGAGCGCGTGAAGACAATCTGCCGTCGGCCTGCACGCGCAGACTCTCTTTTTCAATGCCTCGCAGCAGGTTCCGCAGCGACGTGACGGACAAGGCATCGAGGCGGGGTGACAGTTGACTCAAGGTTCGGCTCTCCTGGATAGCGACGGATGATATCGCGCTCAGTGATCTCAGGCGGTCTTGGGCCTGCACACGGCACAGTGCCCACGCAGCTCTATCGTCAGTCCATTGGGGTCCATTGCACATTGCTCCGACAATCCGACCAGGCGCCGCCGCAACCGCTGCGAGCTGATTTCGGTCACGGAATGGCAGTCGTTGCAGACCGCGAGGACGACGGCGGCATGGTCGTCGTCATGGGCATGGGGCTCCACGCAGGCCAGAAAGGCATTCAGGCTTTCGACCCGATGGACCAGGGCCAGCGACTGGAGTCTGTCCAGAGCACGGTAGACCTGCGGCGGCGCGCGTAGTCCTTCGCTGCGCAGGCGATCGAGAATGTCATAGGCCGACAGCGGCGAGCGTGCGGCCACGAGCAGGTCGAGCACCATCTGCTGGTTCCGGGTCAGATTCCGCTCGTCGGGCGCGATGCCCGATGACGTGGCTGACGGCACGGTGCTAGCCATTGCGGCGCACACCATGCTCGGCGCGCGACCGGGGAACCAGACGGCTGATCACGAACAGCGCCACTGCCACCACCACGATCGAGGGGCCCGACGGGGTATCGAGCCAGACCGATCCCGTCAGGCCGCCGACGACGG
>JBGSTN010000137.1:0-1881 GCA_041736455.1 Burkholderiaceae bacterium
GATCCCAATGACTGCCGACCCAGGCTTCCATCAGCGCCCCCGGTCGGACGATACGGCGACGCGCGATTCGCTCCTGCGCTGGCGCAGTGTCTCTCTTACCGCATCGGCATCGATCTGCCAGGTGAGCAGTGGCGGACGCGCGTGCGCGCCTTGCGATTCGTTGCAGGCATCGAGGCAGCGGCCGCATTGCACGCAGGAGAACATCGACCGCTTGATGTTGCGCGGCTGCAGACGCATCGGACAACCGTGATCACAGGCCGACCCGCCTGGATCGACCGCGGTCTGGCAGTCGCGGCAATCGCGGGCCCGATCGCGACGGAAGGCCACGACCATTGCCTTCGGATTCGCCATCCATGCCAGGCTCTGGAACAGACCGACCGCGCAACCGAAGCGGCAGAACAGGTGGCGTGCGAACGCGAACTCCAGCGTGAACACCACACTGCCTGCGATCAGGAAGCGCATCTGATTGGGCGTCAGCGTTCCGGTCACGAGGTTGCCCCAGACGACTGCGGGCGGCAGCAGATAGGTGAGCAGCGTGATCGCCCAGACAAAACCGGCGAGCACGCACAGTCCGAAGAAAACCGGCCACCAGCGCGCCGACGGTTGCACATCGGCGCGCTCCGTGCGATGGCGATCCCACAGGCTGAGCCGGCCGCAGGCACGATGCAGCGCGGTGTTGAGCGTTTCGACCAGCGTGAAATGCGGACACAGCCAGCCGCAATACAGTCGGCCATAGCGCCAGGCGACAGCCAGGAAGGCACCGATCAGCACGAGCGCAGGCAGGAAGCCGCGCAACAGGATACTCACTGCAACCTCATTGGCGCTGATCCGGCCGGCCGTGAAATCATCGATGCCGAGTGACCATCGGTGGCCGAACACCCAGAGTTGCGTGTCGTAGAGATCGAAACGCAGCAGATCCAGTGCCGGTGCCAGCAGGAACAAGGCGAAGAATGCCAGCTGGAACGACAGGCGGCGACGTTGCCGGCCAGCCCGCACCGGCACATCGCTGCTCGCACCGACGAGGACGGCGCTCAAGCCGCCGGACCCAGGATCGCGTTCACGACTTCTTCGAGCGCGGACGCAGTCTCGTGGTCATCCGTCAATGCGTCGATGATCGCCGCACGGCAGGCTGTCGTCAGGTCGAGGCCGCTGGCAACGAGGCGTCCGGCCATGACCAGCAGCCTGGTGCTGACGGTTTCCTCCAGATCGTGATCGGTCAGGCGACGCAATGCGCCGGCGAGTTGGACCAATCGACGGGCCGTCGCCGGATCGACCCCGGCTTCGGCCGCCACGATGGTCTGCTCGACCTCGGGCAGCGGGTAGCCGAAGGTCAACGCAATGAAGCGCTGACGGGTGCTCGGCTTCAGACTCTTCAGCAGGTTCTGGTAGCCGGGGTTGTAGCTGATGACGAGCATGAAGCCCGGCGGGGCACACAACTGTTCGCCGGTGCGCTCGATCGGCAGGATACGACGGTCATCGGCCAGCGGATGGAGGACGACCGTCGTGTCCTTGCGCGCCTCGACCACCTCGTCGAGATAGCAGATCGCGCCGAGGCGAACGGCACGCGCCAACGGGCCGTCCTGCCACAACGTGCCTTCGCTGCCGATCAGATGTCGACCGACCAGGTCGGCGGCGCTCAGATCGTCATGACAACTGACGGTGACCAGCGGCCGCGCCAGCCGCGCGGCCATGTGTTCGACGAAGCGTGTCTTGCCGCAGCCGGTCGGCCCCTTGATCAGGACCGGCAGGCGTTGGGCAAACGCATGCTCGAACAGCGCTACCTCGCCGGCCTGCGCGGCGTAGAAAGGCAGGCGCGCCAGTTGATCGATCTCGCTATGATCCATTGCGATCACTCAACTCTGCGCCCAGGCTCGCTGCGCC
>JBGSTN010000165.1:0-1554 GCA_041736455.1 Burkholderiaceae bacterium
CGTGGCCGGCGGTCGCTCGCGTCCGAGGTCGGCGTTCATCACTTCGTCACCACTGACGAAGTCGGCGTGCTGCCGGGCGAACACGGTGAACTGCGAAGCGATCGTCGAGAGCACGGCGCCCGCCTGCATCGCGTATTCCCAGACCATGTAGACGTTGCCGAGTGCGATCGTGGGCGATGGGTCGGTGGCCGCTGCAACGGGCGCGATCGTGGTCTCGCCCTGGACCATGCGCAGTACGAAGAAGGCCAGCAGCGAGCAGCTGAGTGCCGTGCTCGCAAGATCGACCGTGCACCACTTGGCCTCGTTCACGATGATCGCCCGACGCACCGGCCCGAACACGATACGCAGACGATCGGCCACGAGCGCGGAAACGCCGCGTGCCTGTCGCAACGCCGCGATGCTGACGATATTGGCGACAGCGTCGATCAGCGCGCTCGCGTAGCGCCGCTCGGCGGCGTTCTCCAGAAACGTCAACTTGATCATCGCACGATCGAAGCCGGTGATCGACACCGCGATCACCGTCAGACCGACGAAGGCGAACAGGCCCACCCAGGGATCGATCAGGCTCAGGGCCACGACCGGCCCGACAAGTCGCACCACGTTCTGGAGATAGACGAACTGGCTCTGCGCGAATTCGTAGAGCGCCCGCGAGCTTTGCTGGACGCGATGCGCTGCGGCGCCCGAATGATTGTTCTGGTGCCAGCCCAACGGCAGCTTGACGAGGCGCTCGACCAGTTGCGCCGACAGCCGCTCGCGAACGATCAGCGCCACATTGCGTTCCAGAACGCGCCCCGGGCCATGCAGCAGCCAGCTCACTGCGGTGGCCACGAAGACCAGCGCCAGCCAGGTACCGGCCGTGGAGACGCCAGGGATGCCCTGCAATTGCAATGTACTGATCGCCTTGCCCGCCACGAACGGGAGGAGCAACCTGGCCATCTGCGAGCCGACGAGCAACGCGAACGCGAAGAGAAGCAGTTTGCGATGGCCGACCGAAAGGCGCCACAACGCGGTGTAGAGGCGCACCATGCCCTCGGTCACGGACCCGCGCGCAGGCATCACGGGCGGGGGAAGCATGACCGACGCACCCCTGTGCATATCATCCGGTCCGGCCAGGACCAGCGAGGGGTCGGGTGTATCGATGGACATCTCAAGCAACCGCAAAAAAGCATGACGCCGCGACCCAATGACGTGGCATCGAAAGAGTAGAAAGGGAACGCGCCGATTATTGCATCGCACACGTCGACTGCGTCGACCGTTCGTCTGCCGCAATGCCCGGATGTCTGCCGGCGACGACATCCGCATCCCGCGACGCCGCTCGAGTCCGCGTCGCGTCCGTCGGCTTCACATCCGATTGACTGCGCGCGCGAATTCGGGTTCCAGCGCAGCGACTTCGGCGACCGTGCCCTGTCGAACGACGCGCCCATCGCGCATCAGGATCACCTCGTCGAACTGGGGCAGCAGGTCCATCCGATGGATCGAAGCGATCACGCAGGCGTCGGACATGGCGTCCAGCATCTGCCGGACGACGCGCTGTTCGGTCGCCGGGTCGAGCGC
>JBGSTN010000203.1:0-3314 GCA_041736455.1 Burkholderiaceae bacterium
GCCAACAACGTCTACGACGTGCAAGTGCGGGTCTCCGACGGGACGTTGATCGATACGCAGGACATCGCGGTCACGGTGACGCCGGTCAACGACAATGCGCCGGTGATCTCCAGCAACGGGGGAAGTGCGAACGCTGCGATCGACGTCGCCGAGAATTCGAGCGCCGTCACGACTGTCACGGCCACCGATGGGGACCAGCCGAACCAGACACTGACCTACTCCATCGTCGGCGGTGCCGATCAGGCGCTGTTCGCAATCGACGCCTCGAGCGGCGCCATGACCTTCGTCGCAGCACCGAACTTCGAAGTCCCGGGCGATACTGGTGCCAACAACGTCTACGACGTGCAAGTGCGGGTCTCCGACGGGACGTTGATCGATACCCAGGACATCGCGGTCACGGTGACGCCGGTCAACGACCATGCGCCGTTGATCTCCAGCAATGGGGGCAACGCGAACGCCGCGATCGACGTCGCCGAGAATACGAGCACCGTCACGACCGTTACTGCGACCGATGCGGACCAGCCGAGTCAGACCCTCACCTATTCGATCGTCGGCGGAGCCGACCAGGCGCTGTTCGCGATCAGCGCCTCGAGCGGCGCCTTGACCTTCGTCGCAGCACCGAACTTCGAAGCTCCGGGCGATACCGGCGCCAACAACGTCTACGACGTGCAAGTGCGGGTCTCCGACGGGACGTTGATCGATACGCAGGACATCGCGGTCACGGTGACGCCGGTCAACGACAATGCGCCAGTGATCTCCAGCAACGGGGGCAACGCGAACGCTGCGATCGACGTTGCCGAGAATACGAGCACCGTCACGACCGTCACGGCCACCGATGCGGACCAGCCGAACCAACCACTGACCTACTCCATCGTCGGCGGAGCCGACCAGGCGCTGTTCGCAATCAACGTCTCGAGCGGCGCCTTGACTTTCGTCGGAGCACCGAACTTCGAAGTCCCGAACGATACCGGCGCCAACAACGTCTACGACGTGCAGGTGCAGGTATCGGACGGGACGTTGACCGAAACGCAGGACATCGCGGTCACGGTGACGCCGGTCAACGACAATGCGCCGGTGATCGACAGCGATGGGGGCGGCGCGAACGCTGCGATCGACGTCGCCGAGAATACGACCGCCGTCACGACCGTCACGGCCACCGATGCGGACCAGCCAAGCCAGACGCTGACTTTCTCTATCGTCGGTGGTGCCGACCAGGCACTGTTCGCGATCAACGGTTCGACAGGCGTCCTGACCTTCAATGTGGCGCCAAGCCACGAGACGCCGACCGATACCGGCGGCAATAGCGTATATGACGTCACGGTCCAGGTGTCCGACGGAACATTGACCGATACTCAAAACATCGCCGTCTCGGTAAATCCGGCCAACGAGTTTGCGCCGGTGATCAACAGCGACGGGGGTGACACTACGGCTGTTGTCAACGTCGCCGAGAATACGAGCGCCGTCACGACCGTGATCGCGACTGATGCCGATCTGCCGAACCAGGCGGTGACCTACACGATCTCCGGTGGTGCCGACCAGGCGATGTTCGCGATCAATGCTTCGAGCGGCGCTCTGATCTTCGTCGCAGCACCTAACTACGAAGCCCCGAGCGATATAGGCGCCAACAACGTCTACGACGTGCAAATGCGGGTCTCCGACGGGACGTTGACCGATACCCAGGACATCGCGGTCACGGTGACGCCGGTCAACGACAATGCGCCGGTGATCGACAGCGATGGGGGCGGCGCGAACGCTACGATCAACGTCTCGGAGAATACGAGCGTTGTCACCACTGTCACGGCCACCGATGCGGACCAGCCGAACCAGACGTTGACCTTCTCGATCTCTGGTGGTGCGGACCAGGCGCTGTTCGCGATCAACGCCTCGAGCGGCGCCCTGACCTTCGTGGAAGCACCGGACTTCGAGACGCCAATCGATAACGGCGCCAACAACGTCTACGACGTACAAGTGCAGCTATCGGACGGATCATTGACCGACACCCAGGAAGTCGCGATCAAGGTGACCCCGGTCAACGACAACGCGCCGATCGTCTCCTTCGACGGAAGAGGCGCTACCGCGACACGATCGATTGTCGAGAATACCACCTCGGTCACCACAGTCGCCGTCAGCGACGCCGATTCGCCGAGCGCCACACTGACCTTGAACATCGTCGGCGGTGCCGATTCCGGGCGCTTTGCGATCGATCCCTCCGGCGAGTTGACCTTCCGGTCAGCACCCGACTTCGAATCGCGCGAGGACGCTGACCACGACAACGTATACCGAGTGACCTTGAGGGCCAGCGACGGCGAACAGACGACCGATATCGCGCTTGCCGTCAGCGTGACGAACGACGCGGAGAGCTTCCAGATCACCGTGCCTTCCGACGGCAATACGAACGCCAACGAAGCTGTCTCCATAACGGGGCTGCACATCGCCGACCCCGACAAGGCGTCGCAGATCATCGTCACGCTGACGACCGATTCAGGTCGGCTCGAGGTGGAGCCTGGCACCCACCTCGACGAGGTCATCATCGATGCCGATGGTTCGAGACTGACGTTGACCGGACCGGGCGCGGCGGTCGACTCGGTGTTGTCACGACTTCGATTCGTTCCTGATCCTGCGCGGATCGGCACGGTCGAGATTCTTGTCGAAGTCAGGGATCCGACCGATTCGACGCGTAACACGACCGAAACCATGGCGATCCAGGTAAACGCCGTACAAGTTGACCCGACGCCCGATCCGGCGCCAACGCCAACGCCTGCCCCCGTGCCCCCTGCTCTTGCAAGTGCCTACCCCACAGGCGGATCGGGCATCACACCGCCACTGTCGCCGGCCCACCCGACTTCAAGACCCATGACGGACCGGCCGGACCTGCAGGACTCCAAGCCTCAGGAACGGCCACAGGCGAACCTGCCACTTGGACGACCGGATAGTGCTGCCGACAACGAGCAATCCGCTTCTAATTCTCTCTTTCGCGCGCGGCCAACGCCGGCGAGTTCAGCCACCGGCACGAACCGACTGCCATCGCCGGCCCGACCAGCCATCGACGCCTACACGACGGACAACACGGATCGCTACACATGGCTCGAATCCCAGCGCATCGAGCCGACCGTGTCGGAATCGCCCGCGCAGCAGGCCTATGAAATCGCCCGTCAAAGTTACCAGAGCCAGGCATTCGCCGAATCGATCGCCGGGGTGCGCAACGACATGTTCCGCGGCGTCCAGCTCGAGCAGCGCCTCGTGGCTTCGTCCTTGGCGGCCAGCACCGGCCTGTCGATCGGCTACGTGATCTGGCTTGCGCGCGGCGGCGCACT
>JBGSTN010000280.1:0-3487 GCA_041736455.1 Burkholderiaceae bacterium
CGCGCCCGCCACGATGCCGGGTACGAGGCCCAGCACTATCGGCCACACGACGCCTCCGCGCCTGTGATGAGAGATCACGCTCGAGACGGACGTGAACATGATGGTCGCGAGTGACGTACCGATCGCCATCTTGATCAGCGCCTCTGCCGGGTAGCCTTCGTTCGAGAAAGCCGAGACGAGAAAGGGCACCATGATCATGCCGCCCCCTATGCCCATCAATCCGGCCAGTACACCGATGACGCCGCCCATCAGAAACAGCAACAGCAACACGTTGACACTCATGACCGTGTGGCCGGCGCGGGCCCGAAGTGTCTCACGTCGGGCGACCGGTGCCTGCGCATCGTCGGGCGTTGCTGATCCTGACTGTTCATGGAGTGTTCATCCCTGCAGAATGGTTCATTGTCGTTCGATCTTCGCCATGCTGCCCGACCCGGCGTGCCGTCGCTGCCACAACCGCCGCGGCGCCGGCCAACGCCTTCGAGGGCGAGCTGTTGATGATGCCGCGCTCGCGATCGTACTGGACCCGGCCGAACGTCCTCCTGCATTCGGGCACCCGTCGGTCCGATTACCCGGGTTGCGCACGGGCCGTTGATTTGGTGCTACAGTCGACCCGCTGCCAACCCACACCAGGAGGTGATCCATGCCGAATCTCGTTGTCGTACTCGCAACGCCTGAATCCACCCGCGCCGCCGTGATGGCCTCCGCCCCGTGTGCGACTCAGGGGAAGTAGTCGGACCCTGTGCTCTCGTTTAGCAGCAGGAACTGGTCGACGGCCCTGCGGTCGGACTGTTTCCCGAGTACCCAAACCCCGCCAACAGGCGGGGTTTTTCGTTGCAGCGTATCGATCGCGCGCGAACACCTGTCCATACATGGCATGATCCAGGAATTACCCGAACAGCGCTGAGCCACAGCGCGAGAGCAGCGTCCAGCCCGGGCCGCAGGAGAAGCAACATGCAGAAAACGAAGACTGCCGTTCGTTCGATCCAAGGGCTGTCGATGCTGACGATATTCACCTGCCTGGCCGCTGGATGCGCGATCACGCCAGAGCCTCTGGCCGAGGACGAGATCGTGCGCCGTGCTGCCGACGATCGCGCGCGATTGCTCGCCGAACAGGAACCAGTCACCGGTCCGCTCGACTATGCGCAGGTCGTTTCACGGACGATGAAGCACAACCTCGACTTCCGTCTGCGCATGATGGAAGCCACGCTCGCGCAGCGCCGGCTCGACGCAGGCCGGTGGGACATGTTTCCGCGTCTGCTCGCCAGTGCGGGCTATGTCACTCGCAACAACGATTCGGGTGGCCGCTCGGTATCGATCGAGAACGGCCTGGAGACACTTTCCAATTCCTCGTCCCAGGAGCGCACCCGCACGCTGGGGAGCCTCGAGTTCTCGTGGAATCTGCTCGATTTCGGTGTCTCGTACTATCGCGCCAAGACGCTCGCCGATCAGGCCTTGGTTGCCGAGGAACACAAACGCAAGGTCGTCCAGAATCTGATCCAGGACACTCGGATCGCCTACTGGCGCGCGCTCGGCGCGCAGCGATTGATGAATCGCACGGTCGAATTGATGCGGCGTTCCAATCAGGCGCTCGCCAAGGCGCGCGAGATCGAGGATAACGGCCTGCTGCCGCAGGCGCAGGCGCTCGCGTACCAGCGGGCCCTGCTCGATTCGACGACACTGCTGCAACTGCGGCGCCAGGATCTCGAGGTGGCCAAGACCGAACTCGCAGGACTCATGAACCTGGCGCCCGGCACGCCATTCGAACTCGTCGATGCCGAAGAGCTCGCGCTGCCGCCGTTGCCGGCCAATCTGGATCGCCTCGAGGTCCTGGCACTCGAGAAGCGTCCTGAGTTGCGCGAAGAGGACTACCGCCGTCGCATCAGTGCCAACGACACGCGCCGCGCAATGGCGGCGACGTTGCCGAATCTGTCGTTCGATGGCGGATTCCAGTACGACTCGAACCGTTACCTCTACAACAACTCGTGGCTCGAAGCCGGCCTGCGGGTTTCGACCGACCTTTTCAGGTTGGCATCGATTCCATCGATCCGCCGTGCCGGCGACGCGCAACTGGCGGTCGACGATACGCGGCGACTCGCCCAGTCGATGGCGGTGATCACGCAGGTGCGCGTGGCCGCCGTGCGCTACGAACTGGCTCGCGACGAGCTGGTCACCTGGACCGACAGTGCCGGCGTCGATCAGCGGCTGGTGGCATTGTCGAAGGCCTCGACCACGTCACGCGTGGACTCGGAGCTCGATCTGATCCGAACCGAGGCCCGTGCATTGCTCTCCACCTATCAGCGGCAGATCGCCTATGCGAATGCCCAGGCGGCATGGGGTCGGCTCTACAACTCGCTGGGGCTCGACCTCGTGCCCGGGTCGAACGATCTCGACGTCGGCAAGCTGGCCGGCCTGATCGATGCCTCGCTCCAACATTGGCATCGTGACGTGTTTCACCGGCCGGTCGCGCAAGGATTGGGGGAGGGCATGGACGAGGCGCCCGTGGGCATGGCCCCTACGCCAGTCCCGGTCGCTGATCTGCCGCCGGAGTTCTGATCGAGCCTGCTCCGGCGCGCCGGCATCACGGTGGCGTGAAGCGCAAGTTGACGCCGGTCGTCCCGATCTGCATTTCGCGACCCGACCAGGTCGCTTCGTCGCATGGCGGATGAGCCGGATCGCGGCTGACGGCAAGATTCGGTTCATCCGCTGTTGCTCGCGACCGTGACCGTCGAAACGTGGGGGTCGCGGTCATGGCGGCGGCATGCCGATCACCCATCCGGAGCCCACCATCATGATTCCCGTTTCCTTGCTGCCTTGCCGTTTTCGTGCGCCTTTGCCATTCATCGCAAGCACGCTTGTCTGCCTGGCCTTCGCCACGCCCGTCTCAGCCGCTGATCTGTCGCTGAAGGTGAACAAGATCGTGCAGGCCGAAGGTGAACTTCAGATCGCTGTCTATTCGAGCGAGGCGACCTTTCGGAAGACGAGCGTGCATTCGCTGCGTCACCCGGTGACCGCGCCCGGCGAGGTTTCGCTGGTCATCAAGGATCTGCCTGCCGGCGAGTACGCGGTCATGGTCTTTCACGACCTCAACGGCAATCGGACGCTGGACACGAACCTGTTCGGCGTGCCGAAGGAGCCCTGGGGCGGCTCGTTCGGTGGGAAGCGGGTGTTCGGTGCGCCGGGTTGGCAGGACGTCCGTTTCTCGCTCGGGGAGCCGGGCGAAACGGTCTCGATCGACCTCGAATGAAGTGCGGATCGAGGAGACCCAGACGATGAAAAGCGAAATCGACATGCCGGTCGTCTCACGAACCACAGACACGGCCCGGACCCCAACTGCCTCGAGTCGACACGGCTCGATCTCACCCGACTCGATCCAACCCGCTTCGATCCAATCCGCTTCGATCCAATCCGACTCGATTCAACCCGCTTCGATGGCGCGACGCGAATGGCTGGCTCGCGTGGGTGCGCTCGCTCCGGCGCCGGTCGAATC
>JBGSTN010000285.1:0-4123 GCA_041736455.1 Burkholderiaceae bacterium
CTCCACGTGGCCAGCGGCGCTGCGCGAGTCGCCTACGCGGGTTGGAGTGTCTATTGCGCGACCAAGGCGGCGCTCGACCATCATGCCCGCGCGGTCGTCGTCGATGGCGACGATTCGTTGCGTATCTGCAGCCTGGCGCCGGGCGTGATCGACACGGAGATGCAGGCCCAGGTCCGCGCTTCATCGTTGGCCAACTTTCCAATGCGCGAGCGGTTCGAAGCGTTGCATCGCGACGGGGCGCTTGCGAGCCCGCAGGATTGCGCGCGTCGACTCGTCGCCTATCTGCTCGGTGAACGTTTCGGCGACGATCCGGTCGTCGATCTGCGCGAATTGACGTAGGCGGCCGGTGACGCAGGCGGCCGGTTCGTCGATTGGTACAGGCCGACGCCATAAATACCGCCGTCGTCGAACTGCGCGAACCCCGCACGCTGTCCGAAGGACGTCGGAAGCCTCGCGCGGACCGCTAGACGCGTCGCACGCCGTAGACCACCGGCAGACGTCGCAGGCTGCGCAGCAGTTGTGCGAGGTGATTTCGGTCACGCACCTGCACGCCGAAACGCAGGTTGCCCCGGCCATCGACCTCATCCATGCCCACGTCGACGATATTGGCGTCGCAGGCAGACACTTCCGCTGCCACCTTGCCCAGCGTCCCTCGATGGCCCGCCACATCGAGTTCGAGATCGACGCGGAACATGCCGTCGAGGTCGTCCGACCAGCGAACTTCGATGAAGCGCTCGGCATCGCGCTCACGCTGCCGATTCGCATTGGCGCAACGAGCGCGATGCAACGTGAGGCCGTGTCCGCCGCGCAGGTGTCCGATCAGTTGATCGCCGGGAATCGGACGGCAGCAGGTCGCATAGGCGATCGAGGTACGCTCGTTGCCACGGATCAGCACCGGCGCGAGTCGCGGCATGATGCGTGCGGCCGCCGGTTTGCCGCTCAGCTGCAGTGCCAGCGAGCGGGCCTCGAGCTGGGCCAGGCGCTTGCCGATGCCGATGTCGGCATAGAGCTCTTCGATGCTGCGCGCGCCACTGTCTCGCGCTGCCTTCTCGGCAATGGTCGGATCGACTGCGTTCGGATCGATGCGCAGCGCGCCGAGCGCCTGCGTCATCAAACTGCGGCCCAGTTCGACCGATTCCTCATAGCGCATCGTCTTCAGGTAATGACGAATTTCGGAGCGGGCTCGCCCGCTGCGCACATAGGTGAGCCAGTTCGGCTTCGGTCGCGCCAGCGGATCGGTCAGGACCTCGACCATGTCGCCGCTCTGCAGCGAGTCTCGCAGGTGGGCCGGCGCACCATTGATGCGGCCACTGACCGCCTTGTTGCCGATGTCGGTATGGACCGAGTAGGCGTAGTCGAGCAACGTCGCACTGCGTGGCAGCGCACGTATCTCGCCCTTGGGCGTGAACACGTAGACCTCGTCGGGGAACAGATCGACCTTGACATGATCCATGAACTCCAGCGCGTCGCCGGTGTTGCTCTGGATGTCGAGCAGGGTCTGCAGCCATTGATGCGCAAGCTTCGACAGGTCGGAGTATTCCTCGGCATCGGTCTTGTAGAGCCAATGAGCAGCCACGCCGGATTCGGCCAGGCGCTGCATGTCGTGCGTGCGAATCTGGAACTCGATCGGAATGTTCGCAGGTCCCATCAGCGTCGTGTGCAACGACTGGTAGCCATTGTCCTTGCCGAGCGCGATGTAGTCCTTGAAGCGGCCAGGCACCGGCTTGAAGGCCAGGTGCAATGCACCGAGCGCCTTGTAGCAGTCGAGCACCTCGTCGACGATGACGCGCACGCCGTAGACGTCGTACACCTTGGCGAAGGGCAGACGCTTGGTTCGCATCTTCTGATAGATCGAATAGAGCGCCTTCTCGCGGGCGAAGACTTCGGCCTTGATGCCTGCCTTCGGCAAGGCGCGCGTCACTTCGTTGTACACATGCGCGATCGATTCGCGGCGATTGCCCCGGGCGGCCTTGACGGCCTTTGAAAGTACGGCGAAGCGAAGGGGATAAGCCCCCATGAACGACAGATCGAGCATCTCGCGGTAGACCTTGTAAAGGCCCAGGCGCGAGGCGATCGGCGCGTACACCTCCAGCGTTTCGATCGCCACCCGCCGTCGCTTGGTGGGCGGCACCGCGTTCAGCGTGCGCAGATTGTGCAACCGGTCGGCGAGCTTGATCATGATGACGCGTGCATCGCGCGCCATGGCCAGCAGCATCTTGCGGAAACTCTCTGCCTGGTGCTGCTCGCGCGAAGCGAACTGGACCTTGTCGAGCTTGGAAAGGCCGTCGACCAGCGCCGCGACCTGGGCGCCGAATCGCTCGTGCACATCCATCCGGGTGACCTGCGTATCTTCGACCGTGTCGTGCAGCAGCGCCGCCATCAGTGACTCGGCGTCGAGCTTCCAGCCCGCACAGATTTCCGCCACCGCGATCGGGTGAGAGATATACGGTTCGCCGCTCGAACGGAACTGGCCGAGATGCGCTTCGTCGCCGAATCGATAGGCTTCACGAACGCGTTGCTGATCGGCCTCGCTCAGGTACGTCGCGACGATGCTGGACAGGGACGCCAGGGTCGCGATCTGCGCGACTTCCGGCAACGCGGTGTAGATCTGCCCGTCGATCGCGTCGATCGGATCGTTGACCTTGATCGGACCGTTCGCGGTCGCGGTGGGCGTGCCGACCGCGGAGCCGGACGCGATGCCGTTTGCAGCGCCCGCTGCAATGGCTGCGCCGACCGCGACACTCGACGTCGTGTCGTTCGGTACGACCGCAGAAGCGGCAGTGGGTCTTGCCTCTCCGGGGCGATCATCGGTCGCGACGTCGGATCCGTCGCGAAGCGACAGACCAGAGCCATCGACCAGCGATGGCTTGTCGGCCCGGATGATCGTTTTCAACGCATGCGCCTCAGGTGGGAACCCGCCGCAGCATCTCGATGCCGATTTCGCCCGCGGCAATTTCGCGCAACGCGGTGACGGTGGGCTTGTCCTTGGCGTCTACCTTCGGCGTATGCCCCTGGGCGAGCATGCGTGCACGATAGGTTGCCGCCAGCGTCAATTCGAAACGATTGGGAATCTTGGCAAGACAGTCTTCAACGGTGATCCGGGCCATGGCGAACTCGATTGGAGTAGGAGAGTGGATGTGGGATTCACACAAGGGTCTTCACTGTGTGGTCAGGCCGAGGTTGGCGAACAACTCCGCGTGGCGCATCCGTTGTTGCCGGAATCGCACCCGAGACGCTTCGATGACGGCGCTCAGGTTGCGAAGTGCGCTTGCAAAGTCTTGATTAATAATAACATATTCGAACCTGTGCGCCTCACGCAATTCACGGGTGGCCGCATTGACCCGCTGTTCGATCACGGCACTGGCATCCTGCCCGCGACGCATCAGACGCTGGCGCAACTCCTCGATCGACGGAGGCGCGATGAAAATGCCGACGGCGTCGGGGAACTGTTCGCGAACCTGGACCGCGCCCTGCCAGTCGATCTCGAGCAGGATATCGTCGCCGGCCGCGATTCGATCGGCGATCCAGTGTCGGGATGTGCCATAAAGGTTGCCGTGCACTTCCGCCCATTCCAGAAATTCGCCGGCATCGCGACGGCGCGCGAACTCCTCACGCGTCACGAAGAAGTAATCGACCCCGTCGGTTTCGCCGGGCCGGGGCTTGCGCGTGGTTACCGAGACGGACAGTTGCAGCGCTCCATGTTCGGCAAGGAGCGCGCGCACGAGGGACGTCTTGCCGGCTCCGGAAGGGGCGACGACAGCGAAGACGCTGCCCGAAAAGGCGTCTGCTTGCAGCGTCGGATCACTCAAGATTCTGTACCTGTTCACGGATCTGCTCGATGAGCACCTTCAGATCGATGGCGGCTCGACTGAGGTCTACGGCACTGGCCTTCGAGCCCAGCGTATTCGCCTCACGGTTCAATTCCTGCATCAGGAAGTCCAGGCGCTTGCCGACCGGCCCCGGGCCCGTGAGGCGATGACGACATTCGGCCACATGCGCCTCGAGCCTGTCGAGTTCTTCGGCCACGTCGGCGCGCAGGCCGAATATCGTGACCTCCTGGCTCACGCGGGCGGCGAGTTCCCCCGCGTCGGGACTCGCCCCGCCCGGTGTATCGGCGAGCGCG
>JBGSTN010000287.1:0-7168 GCA_041736455.1 Burkholderiaceae bacterium
GGCGCTCGCCGAAGCGGGAATCCGGCGCGACGAGGTCGAGACATTCGAGTGCCAGTACCACGGTCGATCCATCATCGCTGAGCCATGGGCCGGCGAAGTCGGGCACGCGCACCTCGCCGGTACCTCGCAGCGCACTCAGGCCGTCGGCCTCGGCTTCGAGCACGTCGGCTTTCGGCTGCGGCACCGACTTGACGAACCAGCGTGCCGAACCCGAGCACATCCGCCAGGTGCGGCTGAAGTGACTCGAACTCGACTCGCGAAGATCGTCGACCGTTCCGAGTTCGCGCTGCAATGTCGTGGCGACGGCATTGCGGTCGACGATATCGCCCATCGGCGTGCGAGACAGGGAGCTCAGCGCCCGGGCCGCACGGCCGGCGCCGGACGAAGATTGTTCTGCAGCAATCGCAGGGCCGTGACGAAGGAAAACAGAGCCATGGGCGGGAAGTCGGCTGCAATCATTTTCACCATCGGTTCTTTCCAGGCTGACGATTCTGGCCCGGTGACCGAGGTCTGTGTCGCTCAGGTTCGGGTCAGTGCGACGCGCCGGTCAGGATCACGCGTCGACAACTCGGCATGGATATCATGAAGGCGATGTGATCGATGCGCAAGCGGGTGGCCGACAGGGATCGCGTTGACCGCTCGAATCCACCGTTGACAGTGCTGCGCCGTCACCCCGATGTCGAATCGATTGCCCGCCAACCGACAGGCTGGTATACGAGACTCGATTCGCTCGCCCGAAAGGACAGTCATGGACGCCATGTCCTCGCGTATTTCCACCGAGACCGTGCCCCCCGCAGTCCCGCCGATCCGTTGTGCGCCGCTCGGGCGACGGATAGCGAACGTATCGACGCCGGTTCCGCTCCCGACTAAGGCCCGAAGATGACAGCCGGCCGAGACTCGGCAGGACTGTGGGCGGACCTGCGCGCTGCGCTGCGCGGCACGAATGCCGACTACACGCGCATTCCCCTGAAGCGCGCGGTGTTGCTGCTGGCCGTGCCGATGATGCTCGAACTCGTGCTCGAATCCACGTTCGCGGTGGTCGACATCTTCTTCGTGGCACAACTCGGCCCGTCGGCGGTCGCCACTGTCGGGCTGACCGAAACCTATCTGTTCCTGCTGTATGCGATCGCCATGGGGTTGGCGATGGCAGTCACGGCCGTCGTCGCGCGGCGCATCGGCGAGCAGCAGAACGAGGAGGCTGCGCTGTCGGCGGTGCAGGCGATCGCTGTGGCATTGCTCGTCTCGCTGCCTTTCGCGGTGGCAGGCGTCGTCTGGGCGCAGGATCTATTGCGGGTAATGGGCGCGGACGCCTGGGCGATCGAGCACGGCTATCGTTACACCCAGTGGATGCTCGGCGGAAACGCGGCAATCCTGTTGCTGTTCGTCATCAATGCGGTCTTTCGAGGGGCCGGCGACGCGGCGGCGGCGATGCGCGTGCTGTGGGTCGCCAATGCACTGAACATCACGCTCGATCCGATTCTGATCTTCGGTCTTGGACCGATCCCGGCGCTGGGCATCGAGGGGGCTGCGATCGCGACCAACATCGGACGCGGCGCGGGCGTACTGATGCAACTTTGGATCCTCATTCGCGGCAGCGAGCACTTGCGCATCCATCGTTCGAGCCTGCGCTGGCACAGCGCGACCGTGGTGCGGATCGTGCACACCTCGCTCGGCGGGATCGGCCAGATGATCGTCGCGATGACGGCGTGGATCTTCCTGATGCGAATCCTCGCCAGCGTATCGACCGAAGCCGTTGCCGGCGTGACGATCGCGCTGCGAATCATGATGTTCACCTTGATGCCGGCATGGGGCATGTCCAACGCAGCCGCGACGCTCGTCGGACAGAACCTCGGCGCAGGCCAGCCGGCGAGGGCAGAGGCTTCCGTCTGGCGTATCGGATGGATGAACATGGTCTTCACGCTTGCCGTGTCGGTGGCATTCTTCTTTCTGCACGACCGGCTCGTCTCGTTGTTCACCGACGACGCGCAGGTCATTGCCATAGGTGGCGAATGGCTCGCCATTCTCTCGTATTCCTACTTTATCTACGGCTGGTGGATGGTGTCGATGCAGGCCTACAACGGCGCGGGCGACACGATCACGCCGACCAGGATCAACCTCGTGTTCTTCTGGTTGATCCAGATCCCGCTCGCCTGGATGCTTGCGCTGCCGCTGGGCTGGTCACATTCGGGCGTATTCTGGAGCGTGTTCGTCTCCGAGACCTCGGCCGGCCTGTTCACGCTATGGCTGTTCAGCCGGGGCCGCTGGAAGACGGCACAGGTCTGATGCTTCGCGTCAACACGGTTTCCATTGCGGCGAAAACACCGTGCCTTCCGTGCTTCGACACAGCGGTCCAGCCAGCAGCGGAATGGTTTCCTGAAGCGCCGGCTCGTCCCTGCTTGCGCCAGGCTTGCCCACTACCATCGCGGATACCCTGATATCGGTGGTCCCGGCCGGCAGCTGCATCGCGTATTCCTTGCCGAGCGGGATCACCCCGGAGCTCGACGTCTGCTGCAGTGGCACCATGCTACCGTCCGCGGACTGGCGCACCCGGGTCATGTACTGGACGCGGAAATCGACCAGGTAACCGCCACGATTGATCAGCCGGATCGGAAACGACGGCGCCACGTCTTCGATATTGCGCGGACCGATTCGGTCCGCTTCGTCGAGCGTTGCCGCGAAGCCGAGGACGCCGGGAAGATCCGCATCCTTCAGCGTCAGTTCGAAGTCGATACCGAGCTGCTCCGCATTGTCGCCGGCACGGCGTTGCGTCAGCATCCGGCCGCGCAGCACGGGTGGCACGGTTTGAGTGACGTCGTAGGTCAGGGGGGAGGGCACCAGGCGCCGGTCCAGGCCGCCCGCTGCGGCCAGGCTCCAGGCCACCCAGCGGTTCTCACGGCCGCGTTCGTCGATCTCGGCCATGGCCTCGTAGCGAATCGCGCAGTCGCTGGCGCAATCGGCATCGAGCTTGACCGGGTAGTCGGCTAACAGCGGCTCGGGCAATGCCTTGAAAACCAGCGAGCGCGCCCCGTCGCCGCTGATGTCCGGCTCGACGATCAAACGGGATTGACGGTCAGCACATTCGGACTTCGATAGCGGACAAGGCATGAGCGGGGGCGTCAGCAGCCAGCTACGGTCTATCTTCTCGACGAGCAGATCGCGGTTGTAGTTCCACGGCTTGCCGTCCAACTGCGGGGTTTCGAAGGTCAGGCTCCTGCTGGTGCCCTCTCGTGTCCTGGCAAACACGCCGAGTACCGCGGGCAGCTTGTCGCAGGCCTCGAACAAGGGCTGATACGCGAGTTGGATCTTGCCCTTGGAATCGTAGGCTTCTTTCGTGTAATGGCAGGACTTGCCGGTAACCGCAACGTCGATGATACGCATGACCGGAGGTATCGCGGCCGGTGGATCGGCGGCAATGATGAGGTCGATTTCGTTGCGGACCAGAGGCCGCAATCCGTCGAGCACCCGGTTGTCGGTAAAGAACGGTGCCGCCAGCAGTTGGTCGAACCGGCGCAGGTCGAGGTAGACCGGCGCCGGTTCCGAACCAATCGTCACTTCGTTGGAGGAACAGCCGGACTGCGCACCGAAGCACACGACCTCGATCGTGACGTTCTCGCTGGACCCGCTGCGATCCTTGCCCGCTTTCCCGCCCGTTTCGGTCTGGTCGTCGATCGAGACAGTTGCCGCGGGTAATTTGAGCCCGGGGACTTTCGACAGATCGAGCTTGTAGCCGTCCTTGGTCGTGCTCGACTGCGCCTGGTTGACGACCGTGCGCAGAACGTCCTTGTCGATCGTGGTCTTGGTGATGGAACGGGCGCCATAGGTCGTCGCGTGTGCGTAGTGGGTACCGTAGAGCGCGACGAGCGCGGCTGGCGTCAGCGGATCGTCGATCTCACCGTCGCGGCACTGCGCATCGGCCGCATCGGCATCGAAGTAGGCCGGCGGAACCGGCAGTTCATTCACGGGAATCTTGTCGAGCGGCCGTCCCTTGGCGAGCACGGTGGCAGCCGCGCGCATGACGTTCTGGATGAAACAGTTGTCGAGCGCGACTTCGTCGGGAATCAACACCAGGTGACTTTCGGTGCGAAAGCTCTGCTCGAGTTTCAGGGTGCGGCCCTGTTCGCGAAGTGTCTTGTACTCCCGTTCCGCGGACTGGTTGTTGGTATGTGAGTACTCGGCCCCGAACGCCGCGACCTGGAAACCATGGGATCGTCCGCCCGAGTAGGCGTTCGACAATTCTTCGGCGGAGGTGATGAGCGACGACTGCGATCGCGCGCTGAGCGTGTTGAACGGGATATACGACCATCCGAACGGAACGTTCTTCAGTACGCCCTGGTCCCGCGTCGCGTTGGTCGCCGGAAACGCGAAGATCGGGCGTTCCGCGCAGCCGCGTTTCTGCAGATTCACGAGGTCCATGTTGCGGACGTCGTAGCAGGCCATCACACTGAAATAGAAATTGGGCACGTTGGTGCCCGCGTCGAACACGGATTTGGCGGCGTCCGACAGGATCGGTTGCGAAGGGGCGATCTCGTAACGCACACCGTTGCCCAGGAATGCGTTCGCCTTGCCCACGGCACCCTGCGCGCTGAATCGCGCCCGCCGACCCTGACGAACGCCGTCCTGGTCGTCGAACGAAACGCTGCCTGCCCAGGCCAATGCAGGGTCTTCGGGTACATAGCGGTCGGCAGCCGAAAGGTCCGGACGAAGAACCAACGAGGCGCCCCAGTCGGCCGCCACGACCACGGGAGCCGATCGGCCCACGACCGACTGGCCCGGGCTCAGTGCGTAGTAGGTGGTCTTTTCGAAAACGCCGTGATGCGCCTGGTCGATCCCGGGCAGCGTCGCCCGCTGTTGCGCCTTGTAGCCTCCGACCGCGATGTAGGCGCCTGGTTGTGGGAGCGCACGTTTCACCAGTGGCGGGAATCCCGATCTTCCACCGGCGAGCGTGTGGACGTAAAGCAGGCGCTGCGGCGTTCGCACCGCCAGTCGATCGATGACGCCAGCAAAACCCGAATCGGTCTGCTTGTCGCCGCCCAGTGTGCCCAAAGAGAAATCCAGCACCTCGTCGTCGATCGGAATCGATCCCCCGGGCGGGAGGGCATCCGCACGCTGGCCGTTGATATAGACGACCCACTGTTCGCTACCTGCTCCGGAGGTGATCGGGGCGGCCACCCGTTCTCGGCGCAGCTGAAACTGCGTGTAGCGACCGGCGTGCGGAATGTCTTTCGCGAGAGCGAGCTCGGCTTCGGGCGTCAGCAGGATGAATCCCTTGCCATCGTCGCCCGGAAAAAGTTGCATCAGCGTGTCATGTCCTTTCAGGCGGATGATCTCGGCCTGTGCAGACTTCGGGTCGACGTTCACGATCAGCGAGATCTCGCCGACGTGCTTGCCCAGCAGTGTCGAAGGCGCGTTGTTCGGCGCCGTTCCGGCAACCAGCGTTGCGGCTTGCCGTTGGTCGCCACCGAACACCAGGTAGCCACCGAATTCTGCGGTGTCGCCGGTCGCGCTCCGTACACCCGAGGCAAAAACCAGGCTGGCGGAGATCGCGAAGAACCGCGTGGCATTCATCAGAGTTCGCAGTGTCATCCAGCTTCTCCCTCTCACTCGTTTCGGTCGCGCAGGTTGCGCGTCATACGCAATCGCCAGTGCCGCGTCGTTTCAGCTGCCGTGCAGGTCGTCTCTGGGGGCTTCCTGCTTGTCGACTTTCCTCGGCGCGGCCAGCTCTTCGAAGTTGGCCGGAAACCTGAAGTTGCCCGTAGCAAGATAGTCCGCCGGATCCTGCAGATCCGTGCGCCCCGTGTTCGCCACGAACTGCAAATGCGCTTGATGGACGGTTTCGAAGATCTCGATGGAGCGATCGGCCTGGACCTCGAGATCTGCGTTCCAGCGGCTTTTCCAGGCCCTCTGCACCTTGACGACAGTCTGGTCCACCAGCAGGTTGAATTGTTCGAAGGTTTGCGGACGCTGCAGATTGTTGTTGCCTGGCGAATCAATGCCCAGCTTCGTGGCGGAAGCGAGCGTCGCGACTTTGTCGGCGACGCCCAGATCCGAGGTGTTCGGGGCACTGCGCATTCGCTGGCGGACGGAGTCGAGCTGTCTATGGGCTTGATCGAGATAGGGCTGCGCAGCAGTCCGGCGAGCATTCGGACTCTGGCCCGACAGCGCTCTGAGTCCATCGTAACGTCCGCTTGCGTCGACCACCTCCTTGACGTCGATATAGCGGAAATCGTCCACGACGCGGTTGTCGGCCCGGGCTGCTGCCGCATTCGCTCGTCGCGTCGTGTCGCTCTCGATCATTTCCCAGACTTTATGAGCAAAGGCGAGGTTTCGCGCCTCTTCCATCGTGCCGCCGGGTCCGAGTTGTGGTTGGCCAGCAGTCTTGTGACGATCGTAGGCATCACGTACGACGGTGAGAAAAGTACGGGTAGCCTGGATGTCGTTGGCTTCGGTCGCGTCCTGTGCCTGCACGCCACTTCCAGATGCCAGTATCAGCCAGGCGGTTGCGACGCGTACGAGGATGCTGCAACGCATGAGTCCATCTCCGTTGGCATTCGTCATTCTTCTTTTACTCGGACGACCGCCGCCACCGTGATGTGGTGACGGCTATGCCTCGTCCGCTAATGAGGATACCCGCAAATTGCTGCTGGAATGATGAATGACCGGGGTGCGGCCCAGGGCCGGGCCCCCCTGTAGCGCGAGGCCATCCCCCGTCGGCGCGAGTGGTCGGTAAACAATGGATATCACCATTGTCCCGGGCGCTGCCGCACGGTTCATCCCGACCGACTTTCAGGAGACGATACGTGCCGCTCAACTTCAAACGCCCACGACCACGTTCAGTGGCACAGTGTCACTTTTTGAGAGGTCAATTTGCCATGAATCCGCAAGAACGCAAGATCATCGACGACCTGTTCGACAAGCTGGCTCAGGCCGAACGGCATGCCGGTCCGCGCGAACCCCTTGCCGAGGGCCACATCCGTTCACGGATCGAGACGCAGCCTGGTGCTCCGTACCTGATGGCGCAGACGATCGTCATGCAGCAGCAGGCGCTCGAGTCGGCGCAGACGAAGCTTGCTGCCCTGGAGCAGGAACTGGCGCAGCGACCGGCGAACGGCGGTTTCCTGGCAGGCCTGTTCGGAGGCGGCGCAACAACCGCCCACGAGCCCGGCGGCGC
>JBGSTN010000288.1:0-7983 GCA_041736455.1 Burkholderiaceae bacterium
AGCGATGCGCCTTGTCACGCGCATCGGCCATCGAAGACAGCGTGTAGTGCATCAGCAACCCCGGCAATTCTCGAACCGGCGGCTCGCAGCGCAGCTGCTCATGAACCGGCACGTCCGTGAAGCGCGCACGTCCGCGCCTGACCAGACGAAGAACATGGTCCGACGACCAGTCGCCGAAGCGCAACGGCCGACCGGCGAAACAGGATCGGCGCCTCAAGGTGTATCCGTTGGCCGTATCCGAATCAGGCAGGGCGACGACGTGCCGGATCGCCCGCGCCAGTTCGTCGGTGAGCGCTTCGTCGGCATCCAGCGACAACACCCAGTCGCTGGTCGCCATGTCGAGCACTCGGTTCTTCTGCCGACCGAAGCCGGGCCATGCCGGATCCACGACGACCCGCGCCCCCAGTGCCCGGGCCCTGGATGCCGTGTCGTCGACACTGGCACCGTCGAGCACGACGATCTCGTCGGCAAATCCGACCGAGCGCAGGCAGCGTTCGATGCGGGCAGCTTCGTTCTTCGTGATGATCACGACGGACAGACCGGGGCGCGATGCGGTCATCGCCGTGAACCCTCGACGAAACCGATCAGTATCGCGACCGTGAATGCGTAGTAGACCGTCGAGAAATGGATGTAGAAGAACGCATCGAAAAGGCAGAAGATCGATGTGGCGAGCGTGACCAGGCATCCCGCCAGTGCGCTCGCACGGTAGAGGCCGGACTTCGAGTCATCCGGGGACGCCGCGACGTGCTCCTTGCCGGCTTTCCGGGCGTGCCGGACGAAATAGGCGAGCGGCAGGAGCATCACCGCGCACACGCCGACGAACGCGGGAATGCCGCCTGTGGCAAACCAGTTCAGGTACTCGTTGTGGGCATGGCCGTGGTGCGCGATCTGCGCATCGAGCCGGCCCTGCGCCACGAGTTCGCGCAGGGCTTTCGAGTAGTTTCCGAGACCGACGCCGGTGATCGGGTGGTCGCCGATCATGATGAGTGCGCCCCGCCATAGTTCGAATCGTTCGCCGATCGAACTGTCCGCCCAGTGCCCACCGAGATACTCCGAGATCTCGCTGCCGGCCCGCAGCCAACGCTGCTGGACGACGGTGCCTTCGATCAGCGCGAACACGATGGCGCCCAGTCCCGCTGCTGCGACGACGGCGCCACGGGTACGCCAGCGTATCGTGCGACTGACGAGGAACCAGGCGAGCATCGCGACCGAGAACGCGATCCAGGTTCCTCGCGTACCACTCAACAGCATCGCCGAAAGCGCCATCACGCAACCACTGGCCAGCAACCACCAGGCAGGTCGGCATCGCCGGTCCAGCCGGATCGCGGCGATGCAGAGCAGCGCGTAGATCGCGGCCACGTAGCCGAACTTGTTGGGATTGGAGTAGCCGCTGGCGGGGATGATGTTCTGCACGAGCACCTGATACATGCCGAACAGCCCGACGTACCATCCGCCGGCCACCTGGGCATGGTAGAACGGCGCTGGCGATGGAACGAGACCGGCGACCATCACGATCACCGGAAGGGCGATCAGGAAGCGGCTGGGATTGTCGGCGGTGGCCCAGTTGCCTCCCTCGAGCAGCAAGACGGACACCACGAGCAACGGGAACATCACGAAACCGAGCACTGCACGATTGCGCAGGCTCGACGTCAGCGGATGCCCGCCACGCAACCATGGCATCGCCGCCAGACCGAACACGGCCAGGAGGAGGCCGAAAGGGCCGACCGACCATTCCGAGTACATCACGAACAACGGCATCGGCATCAGCAGCCACGACGCGGCGCTTCTCAGTAGCCTCGTGGTCGTGTTTCGTTCGGGAATGTCCTGATCAATGCCGAGCATCGAGCGCCTTGTTCAGGAACGCCTCGTTGCGCGCCAGGTCATCGCGGGGTCGTTCACGGTGCCAGAGATGAAAGACGCCCAGTGCGAGACGACCACTCGTGATGCGCATGCCCTGTCCGACTGCCCGGACGGCGAACTCCGAATCTTCGAGTCCCCATCCGACCATCGCCGCTTCGAACCCGCCAAGCCGGTTGAACGCCTCGCGCATCACCCCGACATTCGCGCTCCTGAACGACTCCCAGCGTCTCGATTGCCAGTGACGTCCCGCCGCGAACGGCCACCAGACGAGCGGCTGCAGGCGATTGATGTCGCCGCGTCGACGCGCAGCGAACCATTGACGCATCCGCCAGCGGTGGATCGGAATGCCCTCGCCCTCGACCCGCCGAGTGAAGGATTCGTTGAGGAGGATGCGATCGCCGGCCAGCATCTCACCAGGTCTCGCCAGGCCGATGATCCGCGCCACCAGCGAACGCCTGGGTACGCAGTCGCCGTCCAGGAAATGCAGCCAGTCGCCGGTGGCCTGCGCGGCCGCCAGATTCCGGACGGCTGCGGCACGAAACCCCTGATCGGGCTGCCAGGCATGACGAAGTGGTACCGGGAAGGTCGACCGGGAGGCACGCATCAGGTCGAGCGTGGGAGCCCCGGACCCGTCGTCGGCGACGATGACCTCGTGGGGCAGCACGAATTGATCGCGCAACGCGTCGAGCACTCGCGCCAGGGCGAGAGGACGGTTGTAGGTGGTCACGATGATCGAGACGCGCATCAGGTCGCTGGCGTGGCCGTCAGTCGATCGCCCTGGCTGAATTGCAGGCGGTGCAGATTTGCATAGATGCCGCCGGCCGCGAGCAGTTCGGTATGTGGGCCCTGCTCGACGATACGTCCGTGGTCGAGCACGATGATCCGGTCGGCCCGTTCGATCGTCGACAACCGATGGGCGATGACGAGGGTCGTGCGATTCTTCATGATGCGCTCGAGCGCTTCCTGGACTTCTCGCTCGGTTCGCGAATCCAGCGCCGAGGTGGCTTCGTCGAGCAGCAGGATCGGTGGGTCCTTGAGCAGCGCGCGGGCGATCGCCATGCGTTGCCGCTGGCCACCGGAAAATTTGGTCCCGCGCTCGCCGATCTCGTGATCGAGCCCGCCGGGCAGACTGGCGACGTGCTCCTGCAACGCGGCACCCTGCAGCGCAGCCCAGATCTCCGCATCGCCGATATCGCGCTTGCTGCCGAAGGCGACGTTGCCGCGCACCGAGTCGTTGAACAGGACGACATCCTGACTGACCAGACCGAACTGCTCGCGCAGGCTGTCGAGGGCGATTTCCTCGATCGGCGTGCCGTCGAGAAGAATCCGTCCGGTGTTCGGGTGCGACAGCCTCGGCAGAAGATTGATCAACGAACTCTTGCCGGCTCCCGATGGCCCGACGAACGCCACGACTTCGCCCGGCTCGATGTTCAGATCGATTTCCTGCAGCGCGTCGACGTCGGCACCGCGGTAGCGGAACGTCACCCTTTCGAAACTCACGGCTCCGCGCGACCGCCCGATCTCGATCGTGCCCGTGTCGATCTCCGCCTGTCGGTCGAGCAGCGAGAAGACCGCCTCGGCAGCGGCCAGCCCGCGCTGCAATTCGGCATTGACATCGGCCAGATGCTTCAGAGGCGCGAGCAGCATCAGCATCGCCGTGATGAACGAGACGAAGCCCCCGACGCTGGTCTGGCCATTGATCGACTGGACGAGCGCGATCGTGACGACGACCGATACCGCGATCGCTGCGCACAACTGCGTGATCGGCACGGTGGCACTGCCTGCGACGGTCATGCGCATCGCGAACCCGCGCAGCTTCTCGGCGGTTCGCTCGAAGAGCCGCCCCTCCTGCTGATACCCGCCGAAGATCTTGACGACCTTGTAGCCATGCACCGCCTCTTCGACCACGCGCGTCAGTTCGCCGGTGTACTCGAGATTGCGCCTGGACAGGACGCGCATGCGTCTGCTGTAGACGTTGATCACGAACGCAGTGGCCGGGATCAGCAGCAGGGCGACCAGCGTGAGTCGCCAGTTGAGGTAGAACAGCCAGCTCAGCAGTCCGATGACCACCAGCGTGTCCTTGACGATCACGGTGAGGACACGCGTGGCCGCGCCGGTCACGTTGGTCACTTCGAAGACGATCTTCGAGATGAGCAGCCCGGATGCTTCGCGTTCGAACTCCTCCGATGGCAGGCGCAGCATGTGCAGGAACATCTTGCGGCGCAGATCGATCAACACCTTGTTCGCGACCCATGCCAGCGAATAGTTGCTGCCGAACGTGGCAATGCCCCGGATCAGGAAGATGCCGATCAGCGAAGTCGGCACCAGCCACACGGGCAGGCTGCTCTTGTTGACGAATCCGTCGTCGAGCAACGGTTTCATCAGCGCCGGGAACAGCGGCTCGGTGGCGGCCGCGATGATCATGCCGACGAGCGCGAGGATGAATCCCGAGCGGTAGGGCAGCGTGTAGGAAAGCAGGCGGCGATAAAGCATCCAGCTCGACTGGGCGCGCTTCACCGTCTGTTCATCGGAAATCATCGCCGGGCCCCGGGACCTCGGCCGACACTCTTGTAGTGGCGGCGACTCAGATCGATGCCGAAGAACTCCTCGGCACGCATCTTCAACATCTGCCGCTGCTCACGACGGGTCGGGCGATGCGCGAGATCGGGCGCGAAAGCCGGATCCGCATTGACCGCCAGCCACGGGACGATCTCCTGCGGATGCGCGCCGTCGAAGCGGCGCAACAGGCGCGGATCGATCCGATAGCGTTCGAAGTCATGCTCGGCATTCCAGTACTTTCCCACGGCCTTGAGCTTCTCACGCATCTGGATCGTCGGCCGAACATGACCATAGTGATAGATCGGCGTGTCGAGGACGACCGCATTCGGGTAGCGAAGGCGTTTGTTGCTGCCCGTGCCGACCGCGAAGAAAAGACCGTCCGGCGAGTAGGCGCGGCAGGTGTTCCGTATCAACCGCACGGCCGTCCGGTACCAGCCCGGACCGACGGCGACCCATTCGGGGCTGCCGAAGAAATGGTGGTAGTGAAAGGCGAACGCCTCGACCCGATGATCGGCGTGGTGACGCTCCAGTTCGGCCCGGATGACCGGCAGGTCCTGCTCGTGAATGACCTCATCGCCCTCGAGATAGAACGCCCAGTCGCCGTTGCAGCAGAAATGCGCGATCATCTTCTGCTGACCGTAGACGAAGCCGCGATCGCGCATCGCTTCGTTCCAGACCGTGTCGATGATCCGAATCTTCGGTTCGCCAAGCGCCACGATACGTTCGCGCGTGTCGTCGTGCCCCTCGCCGAGCGCGATCACGAACTCCTCGCAGATCGGCAGGATCGAGCGGATGCTCTGCTCGAAAGGGTAACCGAGTCGCACGCCATCTCGCAGGAAGGTGAATGCACTCAGACGCACCGGGGACGGCGCGCCGTCAGCCATAGTCGATCTCCACGCTCGCCGGGTCCAGCCACTCGCGCAGACTGACGAGGAGGTTGTCGTCGACACGAACACGCCAGGTATCGGCCAGACGGATCCGGCAGGCTGCCGTGTCGGTGGTGTAGGCGATTTCCACCGGGCATCCAGGCTGGTCGGCACTGCAGACCCAGTCGCGGAAATGTTCACGCAACTGGCTGCCGCAGGCATTGCCGTTGAGCTTGACCGTCAACGAGCGCGCGAATTCATGGCGTGCCGCAGGCAGATCGAGGAGGCGCTCGGCAATGACCCGCATGCCACCGGAAAAGTCGTCCTTCGAAACCTTGGCGCAGACGATCAGCAGTTCATCGACGCGAATGATCGCGCGTCGCTGCTCGAACAGCTCGTTGTATACCGCCAGATCGACACTGCCCGACGCATCGTCGAGCGTGACGAACAGCATCCTGCCGCGGCGCGTGTTCTGTGTGCGCATGTCGGTGACGATGCCGGCTATCCACTGCGGCTGCGGTTGCGGCGCCAGCGAGCCCAGCCGGGTCGGCACGAACCGGCGCACCTCGTCTTCGTGACCGTGGAACAGATGGCCGGACAGGAAGTAACCCAGCGCGGATTTCTCTTCCTGCAAGCGCTGGCGTTCGGTGAATGCCGGAACCTCGCGCCAGACCGGCGCGTCGACCCCGGTCTCTTCGTCGCCGCCGAACAGGCTCGCCTGGTCGATCGACGCGGCGGCGACCTCGGCCATTTCCATCGCCGCACCGACATTGGCCAGCACTCGTGCACGATGATCGTCGATGCCATCGAAGGCACCGGCGCGCACGAGAGCCTCGAGCGACCGCTTGTTGACCAGGCGACGATCGACGCGACGGCAGAAATCGTAGAGGTCCATGAAGCGACCCTTCGTGCGCTCGGCCACCAGATTGGCCACCGCCGCGCCACCCACCCCTTTCACCGCACCGAGGCCGTACCGAACGACGCGCGTGTCGACCGCCCGGAACGACCAGACCGACTCGTTGATATCGGGGGGCAGCACGGCGACGCGATTGGCACCGGCGTCCTGCACGAACAGGCGCATCTTGTCGGTGTCGTCCATGTCGGACGACAAGGTGCCGGCGAAGAATTCGGCCGGATAGTGAGCCTTCAGCCACGCGGTCTGGTAGGTGACGACCGCGTATGCCGCGGTATGCGACTTGTTGAAGCCGTATTCGGCAAACATCGCCATCAGGTCGAAGAGCTGTTGTGCCAGCCGTTCCGGATAACCCTTGCCGATCGCGCCGGCGACGAAACTGTCGCGATACCGGGCCATCTCCTCGGGCTTCTTCTTGCCCATCGCGCGACGCAGCAGATCGGCGCCCCCGAGGGTGTAGCCGCCGATGATCTGCGCGATCTGCATCACCTGCTCCTGGTAGACGATCACGCCATAGGTCGGCGCGAGCGTCTGCTGCAGGTCGGGATGGAAATAGTCGATCGTCTGCTGACCTTTCTTGCGCAGGATGAAGTCGTCGACCATGCCCGAGCCGAGCGGACCGGGCCGGTAGAGCGCGAGCACGGCAATGATGTCTTCGAAACGATCGGGGGCGAGCTTGCGCAGCAGCTTCTTCATGCCGTCGCTTTCCAGCTGGAACACCGCGGTCGTGTTCGCGTCCTTCAGGATCTGGAAGGCGGCCGGGTCGGTGAATTCGAGCTGGGTCAGGTCGAGCTTCAGATCGGGGTGGCGCTCGTTGATCGCATCGACAGCGAACTGGATGATCGTCAGATTGCGCAGACCCAGGAAATCGAACTTGACGAGCCCGACCGCTTCGACGTCATCCTTGTCGTACTGGCTGACGACGGCACTGTCGACACCGGGCTGCCGGTACAGCGGCGTGAAGTCCGTGAGGCGACCAGGCGCGATCAGCACGCCGCCGGCATGCATGCCGACATTGCGGACGATGTCTTCGAGCGGCTCGGCAAGCTCGAGCAGGCCACGCACATCGTCTTCCTGCGCCTCGCGTTCCTTCAGTTGCGGTTCTGCTTCGCGCGCCTTGGCGAGCGACAGTGGCTTGTTCTGCACGACGGGAATCAGCTTGGAAAGCTGGTCGCAGAAGTTGTATCCCATGTCGAGCACGCGGCCGACGTCCCGGATCACCGCCTTGGACGCCATGGTGCCGAAGGTGACGATCTGCGACACGGCCTGCGCTCCGTAGCGCTCGCGCACATAGTCGATCACCATGTAGCGCTTGTCCTGGCAGAAGTCGATATCGAAGTCGGGCATCGACACGCGTTCGGGATTCAGGAATCGCTCGAAGAGCAGCGCGTACGGAATCGGATCGATGTCGGTGATGGCCAGCGCATACGCGACGATCGAACCTGCTCCCGAGCCCCGGCCAGGCCCCACCGGAACGCCGTTGAGCTTCGCCCAGTTGATGAAGTCGGCAACGATGAGGAAATAACCCGAGAAGCCCATCTGGATGATGGTGTCGCATTCATAGTCGAGCCGCGTCGCGTACTCGACACGACGCACGTCGCGTTCGCTCGCATCGGGAAACATCTTGAGCAGGCGTTCGGAGAGGCCCTGGTGCGCGAGGGCGCGCATGTGATCGTCGAGCGTGATGCCGGCCGGCACGGGAAAGTCGGGCAGCTGCGGCTTGCCGAGCGACATCTCCAGGTTGCAGCGCCGCGCGATTGCGACCGAGTTGGCCAGTGCCGACGG
>JBGSTN010000367.1:0-6329 GCA_041736455.1 Burkholderiaceae bacterium
GGCTTGAGCAACTGGCCGCCGTTGGCATGCGGATTGAACCCCATCCGGCGGCGGCCGGTTGGAGCGAGCGCAGCGAATTCTTCGCGGAACTTGCCCGTTGCATCGAAAAGTTCGTGGGGTCGATAGCTCTGCAGCCACTCCTCGAGTTGCTGCAGGTGCCGTGGCTCGGTGAACCTGGCGATGGGCACCTGGTGCGAGCGCCACGTGCCCTCGACGGGCAGGCCGTTGACCTCCTTGGGACCGGTCCAGCCCTTGGGCGTGACGAGGACGATCATCGGCCAGCGCGGCCGTTCGGTGGGATGCGGCGCGTCGGCGGCGCGTGCGGTCTGCTGGATACGCTGGATATGAGCCAGCGCCTTGTCGAGCGTGGCCGCGAGGCTCTGATGCACCAGGGCCGGGTCGTCGCCTTCGACGAAGTGCGGCTCGTAGCCATGGCCGTGCATCAGTTCGAACAGCTCGTTGCGGCTGATGCGGGCGAGCACCGTCGGATTGGCGATCTTGTAGCCGTTGAGATGCAGGATGGGCAGCACGGCGCCGTCGCGCGCGGGGTTCAGGAACTTGTTGGCATCCCAGCTTGCCGCGAGCGGGCCTGTTTCGGCCTCGCCGTCGCCGACCACGCAGGCGGCGATCAATCCTGGATTGTCGAACGCCGCACCATAGGCATGCGCCAGCGAATAGCCAAGCTCACCGCCTTCGTGAATCGAGCCCGGCGTTTCCGGCGCCACATGGCTCGGAATACCGCCCGGCCACGAGAACTGGCGGAACAGGCGCCGCATGCCGCTGCGATCGCGCTCGATCGCCGGATAGTGTTCGGTATAGGTGCCTTCGAGGTAGGTGTTGGCGACGATGCCCGGACCGCCATGGCCTGGACCGACGATCAGCAGCATGTCGAGTTCATGCGCGGCGATCAACCGGTTCAGGTGCACATAGAGCAGGTTCAGCCCGGGCGTGGTGCCCCAGTGCCCCAGCAGGCGTCGCTTGACGTGCGCAAGGGTCAGCGGCTCTTCGAGGAGCGGGTTGTCCTGCAGATAGATCTGACCGACGGACAGATAGTTCGCCGCACGCCACCAGGCGTGCATCTTGTGCAGCAGGTCGGGAGAGAGGGTATCGGACATGGTGGCTCCTGCAAAAGCAAACCGGGAAGGAATACACATGACGCGACGCGTCGTCTGTGCGCTGTCGGACGCAGCTCGGATGAGGCCGATCGTAAACCACGGGCGCCTTCTTATCGCGATGTCTGCGTGCGAAAGCAGTGACACGGCGCATGAATCGCCTATGCTTGCAATTTGTCGATCCCACAGGACAATTTCTCATGGCCAGGAAGAACGCGTTCTACGCGCAGAGCGGTGGCGTCACCGCCGTCATCAATGCCAGCGCCGCGGGCGTTATCGAAACCGCACGCCAGCACAAGGACACCATCGGCAAGGTCTACGCCGGACGCAACGGCATCATCGGTGCGCTCACCGAAGACCTGATCGACACGTCGAAAGAGAGCGCGAGCGCGATCCGCGGACTGCTGACCACGCCCTCGGGCGCATTCGGTTCCTGCCGCTTCAAGTTGAAGAGCCTGGACGCCAATCGCCGCGAATACGAACGCCTGATCGAGGTATTCAGGGCGCACAACATCGGCTACTTCTTCTACAACGGCGGCGGTGATTCGGCGGACACCTGCTTCAAGGTGAGCCAGCTCTCCACGAGTCTCGGCTATCCGGTGCAGGCGATCCACGTGCCCAAGACGGTCGACAACGACCTGCCCATCACCGACAGTTGCCCCGGATTCGGCTCGGTCGCCAAGTACGTTGCCGTGTCGGCGCTGGAGGCCAGCTTCGATGTGCGCTCGATGATGAAGACCAGCACCAAGGTCTTCGTGCTCGAGGTGATGGGCCGCCACGCCGGATGGATCGCCGCGGCAGGGGGACTGCTGGAAGATCACGACATGCCCGTGGTCGTGCTGTTTCCCGAGGTGGCGTTCAACGAGACCCGTTTCCTGGACGCCGTGTCCAAGCGATTGAAGACGCATGGCTACTGCACCGTCGTGGTGAGTGAAGGTTGCCATCATCCCGATGGCAGTTTCCTGGCCGAGCAGGGCACGAAAGACGCGTTCGGTCACGCCCAGCTCGGCGGCGCTGCGCCCGCAGTGGCCGGCATGGTGAAGGAGGGCCTGAAAGTGAAGGTTCATTGGGCCACGGCCGACTACCTGCAACGCGCCGCACGGCACATCGCCAGCAAGACCGACCTGAAGCAGGCGTACGAACTCGGCCAGGCCGCCGTCAAGCTGGCGCTGGCTGGCCACAATGCGGTGATGCCGACGATCGACCGCATCAGCGATGCGCCATTCAAGTACAGGATCGGCATGGCGCCTCTCGCCAAGGTGGCCAACGTGGAGAAGTTCATGCCCAAGAACTTCATCACGCGCGACGGCTTCGGCATCACCGAGAAATGCAAGGCGTACCTGCGTCCGCTGATCCAGGGCGAGGACTATCCCGCCTACAGGAACGGGATGCCGGTGTTCACGACCTTGAAGAACGTGGCGGTGGGCAAGAAGCTGCCTATCTTCGAATTGTGATCCGTCGCGTGCGGCGCACGGTCGATATCGACTGAAGGGCGGCGGTCGTCCGCAGGTACTCATATCAGGTGAGGGCCTGCGCTCGTCGGATGGCGCTGGCGGCCATCGTGGTGCAGTCATTACGCTGGCGATCCACTCGTGCCTGCGTGAGCGCCGCTCATATGAAAACAATTGTCTCGGTAGGTTCCCTGCTGCTGCTTTCGACGCTCGCCGCCTGTGGCGGCGGTGGCGAGGGTGCCGGTGGTACCCAGGCCTCCGGTACCGCAGCGGCAACCGCCGAAATCAACGACCAGAACGCCGACGCCAAGACCGCCGCCGCCTATCAGGCAGCGACCTCGCTCTACGATGCCGGGTCCGGGACCGATGTCGGCCTGAAGTCGGTCGGCGACGGTTCGGGCGCAACCAGGCTGTCGGTCTTCGGCCGGGCGCTGGGTCGCCTCGAATCGTTGGCGACCGAAACCTTGCCATCGCCGGTGGGCATCCAGGCCTCGTCCACGTCGTCCGTCGAATGCCCGGACGGCGGCAACGTGGCGATCGTCGTTGCCGATGCCGATGACGACAACAGGCTGTCGACCGGCGACACGGCGAGCATCACCTACACGGCATGCCAGGCGGGCGGTGCGACGCTGTCCGGTTCGATGGCGTTGACCAACGTCGTCGTCACCGGTGCGGTGAACGACGCACAACGGTCGCTGTCCGCGACCTTCGTGTATTCCGACCTGTCGATCATCTCCGCCAGCGGCGTCGACTCGATCGACGGTCAGTTCACCGTGCAGACCTCGTTGCAGAGGCAGCCTTCCGTCGTCACGGCAGCCGTGATCAGCGGCACCACGCTGCGAATGACTCACGGCGGCGTCGCTCGCGAACTGGCGGACTTCGATTCGTCGATCCGGATCGACCACAGCAACGCCACTTTCCGCTACTCGCTGTCGGGCGCCCTCGTGAGCGACGGGATCCTGGTGACGAACCCGGTGGCCTTCGAAGGCGCGCTCGGCAGCTTCCCGTCGACCGGTCAGCTCAAAGTGACTGGCGCAAGGCAGACATCGGTCACGTTGACCGCCGTCGACGACACCAACGCCCGGATCGACGTCGACAGCAACGGTGACGGCACGATCGACAGCTCGCGGACGAGAACCTGGACGAGCATCGCCAGCCAGCACTGAAAACCTCACCGAATCGCAGCAATCGACGCTGCACCGGAATGCGGGATGGCATTCCGACTGTCGTTTCCGGCGCCAGGTTCCAGCGCCCATCGTCATTACAACCACTCGACACGGCCAGTCCGCAACGTCCATCATGAAATTCATTCGCAATCTCTCGATCTCGCGCAAGCTCCTGACCCTGTGCCTTGCGGGCCTGGCCATCATCGTGATGTTGCTGGCACTGCAGGTCACCAAGAGTCTGAACGAACACGGGGTCACGAAGAACGAGCTCGCCGGTCTCGCTCCGTCGTCGGAGATACTGGAACTGGTGCGCCTGACGCAGCAGCACCGCGGCATGAGCGCGGCAGTCCTGGGGGGACGCGTCGCCGCCGAATCGGACCGGGCCCGCCTTGCACGCGAGGTCGACGCAGCGAGTCTCGTCATCTCCAGGCGCATCGAAGCCGGCGAATTCGACGAGAACGCGGCGGTGGACTGGCAATCGTTGCAGGGCCGTTGGCAACCGCTTCGACAAGCCGTGGCCGACCGCCGGATCGGCGGATCGGAGAGCCTGGCCGCGCATCGCGATCTCATCGTGTCGATGTTCGAACTGCATGACCGTGTGCTGGACCACTACGGCCTCACACTCGATCCCGAAGCGGCGTCGTACTACCTGATCATTTCGTCGCTCAAGGAATTGCCCCGTCTCGGTGAACTGATCGCCCAGGTCAGGGGCAACGGCTCTTTGCTGCTGGCGCGCCAGCAGGCCGGTGCCGACGAGCGCGCTGTCCTCGCCAGCCTTCTGAGTCGCGCGCAGGACGCCGTTCGCGACGCCGCATTGAGCTTCGACGTGGTCTTCCGGCAAGACGCGGCGTTGCGCCCGCGCCTCGAACCCGACCTGAAGACGGCAATCGAGCGCATCGCGGCGCTGAACGATCTGGCCCGGCGCGAGATCGTATCGGCGTCGACGCTTCGATATCCGGCGGCCGACTTCTTCGTCGGTGCCACATTGCCCCTCGAAGCGATCCACGCGCTGATGCAGTCCTCGGCGCAACTGACTCGAGAGATGTTGCAGGCGCGGCTGGATGATCGATTGCTCGAGGATTCGATGATCTACGGATCGTCCGTCCTGCTGCTGCTGCTCGCCGCCTGGATTGCCGTGATCACCGCGCGTTCGATCAGCCGGCCGGCCGCGCTTGCTCTCGCTGCTGCCGAACGTATCGCCCATGGCGACCTCACCCGGCCGGTCATTGCCGAAGGCCAGGACGAGATGGGGCGATTGCTCGCTGCGATGAGCCGGATGCAGGACGGTCTGGCGACCGTCGTGAATGAAGTTCGCGCCAATGCCGAGAGCGTGGCGGCTGCCAGCACGCAGATCGCGCAGGGCAACCAGGACCTGTCGAGCCGGACCGAGCAACAGGCCGGCACTTTGCAGGAAACCGCCGCGTCGATGGAGGAACTCGAGACCACCGTGCGGCAGAACGCCGAAGGGGCGAGCCAGGCCAATCAGTTGGCGCAGGACGCCAGCGACGTCGCATTGCGCGGCGGCCAGGTCGTGGCCCACGTGGTCGAGACCATGCGCGGTATCGAAGACAGCAGTCGGCGGATTGCCGACATCATCGGCACCATCGACGGAATTGCCTTCCAGACCAATATCCTGGCACTCAATGCGGCGATCGAGGCCGCGCGGGCGGGAGAGCAGGGACGCGGCTTCGCGGTCGTGGCGGGGGAGGTCCGTTCACTGGCGCGACGCAGTGCCGATGCCGCGCGCGAGATCAAGACGTTGATCACGGCGAGCGTCGATCGCGTGGAGCAGGGAACCGATCTCGTCGACCAGGCCGGGCGCACCATGACCGACGTCGTCGCGTCGATCAAGCGGGTCAGCGAGATCGTCAGCGATATCAGTGCGGCGACCAGAGAGCAGAGCATGGGTGTCGCGGCGGTCGGGCAGGCAATCGTCGGCATGGATCAGAATACGCAGCACAATGCCGCGATGGTCGAGGAAAGCGCGGCGGCGGCGGAGAGCCTGAGCCAGCAGGCAAATGCGCTGGTCCAGTCGGTGGCTGCGTTCAAGTTGTAGAAGGCGCCGACCGATGTCTTGATCGGCGTCGGCTGCAGCGCATGATCGACCGGTGCTCACGCTCACGGGTGCCGCCTGCCGGATACCGTCGACCGACCTGGCCGGATCCGGCGTTCATCGACCGCCGGCATTCATGTCGTCGTGGACCTTGAAGCGTGAGATCAGTTTGAGCAATTCGCTGGAACACTGGTCCATCTGCGTCGACGAGGCCGCCACTTCCTCGACGAAGGCGGTGTTCGCCTGCATCGTATCGCCGATCTCGGAGACCGTCGCGTTGATTTCCTGGATGCCGTGGCTCTGCTGCTGGCTCGCCGACGAGATGTCCTCGATGGTCGTCGTCACGTTGACCACCGACTCCATGATCCGGTTAAGCGTGTCGCCCGACGCATTGACCAGTTCGGTGCCGAGGGCCACCTTCTCGGAGGCGTTGCGAATCAACTCCTTGATCTCGTTGGCGGCGACTGCGCTGCGTTGTACCAGGCCGCGCACCTCCGAAGCGACGACGGCGAAACCACGACCCTGCTCGCCGGCACGGGCGGCCTCG
>JBGSTN010000376.1:0-6420 GCA_041736455.1 Burkholderiaceae bacterium
TGTAGCTCTCCTTGCTCTCATAGGCGCGGCGCTTGCGCTCGCGCCTATGGCCATACGTCGTGTCCTCACGGCACCAGTGACGCTGCTCGAGCAGCCCGATCGTGCATTCGCTGCGGGCACTCAGCAGCAGGGTCGAGTGCACCAGAAATCCCCGCGGCCTGACCTTCGGGCCCGCGCCAATCGAGCCCAGCTCGTCGGCGACCTCATGCGTGTACCTCAGACTGGTCGTGTCCTGCACCGCCAGCAACACCCCTTCGTGCTGCTGGGCCTGCTCGGCCACTCGCGCAAATCCCGCCTGCGCGATCGCCTCCGGATCGACACGGTCGTTGCCAATCAACCGGTAACCACCCTGCATCGCCGCCTCTTCGCCTTCGCAGCACTTGGCCAGCGAGGCGCCGGCTTGCCGCGCCAGCCGCGCTGCTACATCGACCAGCCGTCGCGTGCGGCGCACGTCCCCAAGCTCGCTGCATCCGAACATCTGCTGCGACTAAACCGCGCTGTCCTCGAACATGTCTATCTCCTATCCATTCATTTCATGGACATAGGGCATAACGCTTGCCTGAGATGTGATGAAGAGACAGTCCTTCAGGGCGGGGTCAAGCGTGCGGACGGCGATGCCGTCTTTGCCTTTGGCCGAGGTGCTGAGTCTGCAACCGCTGTTTCAAAGAATCGTCGGATCATCGCGTCGGGTGCGCTCTACTATCGCTATGTGCGGCATCCGCTCTACCTGCGCTTCGTGCTTGCCTTCTGGGCTACCCCTCACGTGACGGCCGGCCACCTGCTGTTTTCAGTGGCATGCACCAGATGCATCCGGATCGGTATCTGGTTCGAAGAGCGCGATTCGTCGCGCGTCCCGACCATCACTCACACCAGCCGATATACAGATTCGCGGTCGGCATCGTGAAGGTGCCACCCATCGGTCCAAGGATCTCTTCGATATCACGAACATAGACCTTTCCGCCCGAGTGCTTGCCCGCCTTCCGTGTGTCGACTTCCAGCGAGACGATCACCGTTTGCGGGAAGTCCCGGCGGGATTCGATGCATGCATATCTGCCACTCGTCAGTTGAATGTAGAAGCGCCGGGTGCCGGGCCCTGCTGAACTGTCGCGGGTGGCTTTGGCGCCGTAGTACTCGAGCGCCGATTCGAAAGACGCCTGCTCGACCCAGGCTTCGTGATAGTGGCAGGCCGGGAGATCGCCCAGCGGAACCCAGACCGCGTGATCGGGCCGGGTCCTCTTCGCGAGTGGCAACGCGGCAGCTTGCTTGAGGACATGGCGCATCTTGTGTTCTGCGCGCGCGGGAGTGGCGTCTCGGACTGCCTGAGGCGGGTCTTCCGTGATGCGAAGTCCGCCGCGGGCATCGAGTTCGGCCCAGGCCACGTCTTTGGAGGTTGGATAGCTCCAATAATGACCGATGCCGGAAGGCGCCTCGTGCGTGCCAAGGTAGCGAAGGCTGGTGGGAAGCAACAGGTCAGCCGTGTCCTGGTCCTCTTCGAGGCGCAGGTACCGGAAGACGTCAAGATCGGGGATAGGCTGCATCGACAAGCGGGTGAATGGGGGGAGAACCGGCGTTCTGACCGCTGATGGCCAACGCAAAGCTCAGCGGCAGTGGCGAGCGGTGCGCCTTCGAGCGTAGTCAAGTTCTACGCCGTCTGCAACCGTACGAGTGCCTGCTACAACGCGGCCAAGTGTCCGCCGCAACGCAAGGTCACGCTTCACCCTGAGGAACCTGCCGACCGAAGCGCCGCGCGGATCGCGCCCGGCCCTTTGCAGCCGCTTCTTCCCGATTCTTCGTTGGGGCAGAAGTGGCAAGCGAGAAAACCAGTTCCCTCGCCGCCATCGCAACACGCTCGACAGCCCGTTCGATGGCGGCCTCGTTCATCTTGGACGAGGTATTGAGTCCACTGAGCTTGCGAACGAACTGGAGCGAAGCGTCCCGGATTTCCGATTCGGTCGCGGGCGGCTCGACATTGAAGAGCGTTCGAATGTTGCTGCACGTGTTGGCATTCCAGGGCCGGGCGTTCATTCGCTAAGACCATCCCGCACGAGAACGGGTTGGTGAATTCCACCTCGCTTACCTTCGCGGGCTTTCGCCGGCATCAACAGCCAGGTGCATGGTCTGCACCATCAGACTTGAACCCTCGCGGAGCGCCTCAGCCACGCCAATCGTCCGAAAACCGAATGATCGATACAAGCGCATCGCCGGGGAGTCGCCAACCGTCACGCCGAGCCGCAATGTTGTCACGCCAGTGCTCCTTGCGAATGCCAAGACCTCACCTAGCAACGCAACGCCAATACCCTGCCCACGTGAGCGGGGTTCGACCCACATCTGAAACAAGTCGGCAACACCCGGTTCCGCTGAAGAGACCTTGCACCATGCAAGACCGCAGATTTCTCCGCCATTCAAAGCGAAGAGGGCTTTGTCTTTGCCCGAGGTATGAGCGGCATCGATTCTCGAAGTCCACATGTCGTCGGAAAGGGCGGCTTCCGCGTCGTATGTACTGCCGAACGCATCAGGAGATTCTTGTAGGGCCCGCAGCCGTACCTCGCGATAGGCGGGCCATTCCCCGGGTTCAATTGAGCGGATCGAGATCACGATATTTTCCCTGAACTGCCCGGATGTCCGGGTTTCCTATCGCTCATGCGTCACTGCCATCTGATACTCGTCCACCGACCGACCAGAGACAAGCAGTGATTCGCGACGGATGGGTCAAACCGACATTCGCCTGGGAAGGCATCCGACGGCATTTGAAGCAAGACCAACCCCTATCGGTCGGCTGTCCCTTCGCTCAGCATAGGGTCGTTCTTCAGCGCCGAATACGGCACTGCAACATCATCGTCACCGCGCACCTCGCATCGCACACCGCGCACCTCGCGGCGGCGGACTGAGACTCGTCTCTCGCCAACGCCACTTCAGCCGCCACGAGCCGCGACTGCCTCATTCACCACGTGCGGAGGCTGGAGTTCGAAGGAAATGCTACCGTCCGGGGGAGCGGCAGCGCGGTTCGCCCTAAACTCCGCTCACCCCGCATAATTGCGCCGCCGTTCCCGGAGGGGTTCGAATGGCCAGGGGCGCGGGAATGCGAACCGGCCGTCGCGGGGGCCAGGGGACAGCCAGGAAACGACAAGGGAGAGGCACCGAGCGTGAGCACGGCCAGGGAGACAACGAACGAGCACGTCCTCGAATGCCGCGACGTCCAGCGCCGCTTCGGCGGCCTCGTCGCCGTGTCCGGCGTCAACATGCACATCGATCAGGGCGAGATCTTCGGCCTTGTCGGCCCCAACGGCAGCGGCAAGACCACAATGACCAACGCCATCACCGGCTTCTACCCGCCGCAACGCGGTCAGATCCTGCTCAACGGCCAGGACATCACCGGCATGGCCCCGCACAAGGTCGCCCGCTGCGGCGTCGCGCGCACCTTCCAGAACCTGGCGCTCTTCAACGGCATGTCCGTGCTCGACAACATCCTGCTCGGCCGCCACGTGCACATGACGCCCAGCGTGTTCCGCACCGCGCTCTACCCCTGGCTCGCCCGAAAGGAGGAGATCGCCCACCGCGAGGTGGTGGAGGAGGTGATCGATTTCATGCAGCTGGAGAACGTGCGCGATGAACTGGTCGACGCGATTCCACTGGGCCTGAAGAAGCGTGTCGAGCTGGCGCGTGCACTCGCGGCCGAACCGAGCTTCCTGGTGCTGGACGAACCGATGGCAGGCATGAACCAGGAGGAGAAGGAATACATGGCGCGCTTCATCCTCGATGCGCGCGAGGAACGCGGCGTCACGGTGATGCTGATCGAACACCACATGGACATCATCATCGGCATCTGCGACCGGATGATGGTGCTCAGCTACGGCGAAGTCATCGACACCGGCGTCCCCAAGGACGTGATTGCCGACCCGCGTGTCATCAAGGCCTACCTGGGAACTGCGCATGCCGTCCAATGAGCGCACCTGGGACCTGAACCCCGAGACGACGCTGCCGCGCCTGCTGGCGGCCAACGCACGCGCATTGCCGAACGGTGTGGCCTTCCGCGAGAAGGACCGCGGCATCTGGCAGGAGATGACCTGGTCGACCGCCTACGACAAGACGCTGCGCTGCGCCGCCGGCCTGCAGTCGCTGGGCCTGACCAAGGGCCAGGCGGTGCTGATCCTGAGCGACAACCGGCCCCATCTCTACCTGGGCATGCTCGCCGTCGGCATGCTGGGCGCCTACACCACGCCGGTGTACCCCGACGCCACGGCCGAAGAGATCATGCACGTGATCGAGAGCGTGCACGTGCACTACGTGTTCGCTGAAGACCAGGAGCAGGTCGACAAGGCGCTGGACCTGCGCGAGCGCGGCGCGCCGCTCGAACACATCATCTACGACAACCCGCGCGGCCTCGCACGCTACAACGTCCCGGGCCTCATCGCCTGGAACACGCTGCTGAGCGAAGGCGCGATCCGCCTCAAGGCCTCGGCCGACCTCGGCCAGCGCCTGATCGAACTGGCCCAGCCGCGCGACACGGCCGTGCTGATCCACTCGTCCGGCACCACCGGCAAACCGAAGGGCGTGCCGTTGTCGCACTTCAACGTGCTGTCGGGCGTGGCCAATGCGTTCGAGGCGAAATCCTTCGATTTCGGCGAGGAGATCCTCGCCTACCTGCCGATGGCCTGGATCGGCGACTTCGCAATCACGATGGGCGCCGGCATCGGCCTGCACTTCACGATCAACATTCCCGAACGGCCCGACACGGTGCTGCACAACCTGCGCGAGATCGCGCCCACCTACTATCTCGCCGCGCCGCGCAGCTGGGACAACATCTTGACGCAGGTCCAGGTGCGCATGGAGGACTCGACCTGGTTGAAGAAGAAGCTCTACGACTTCTTCATGGCCTTGGCGACCGCCTCCGAACGACGCAAGCTCGCGGGCGTTCAACCTACCACCGCGCAGAAGCTGCTGCGTCCGGTGGGCGAGTGGCTCGTCACAGGCCCCATCAAGGACCAGCTGGGCTTGAGCCGGCTGCGCAACACGTTCACCGGCGGTGAGGCGATCGGCGAAGACACCTTCGTGTTCTACCGCGCGCTCGGCGTGCGCCTGCGCCAGCTTTACGGGCAGACCGAGACCAGCGCCTTCAACGCGATGCAGGCCCCCGACGAAGTGCGGCTGCACACCGTGGGCTGCCCGCTGCCGGGCGTCGAAGTGAAGATCAGCGACAGCGGCGAAATCATGATCCGGTCGGGCAGCGTGTTCCCGGGCTACCACCAGAACGAGCAGGCGACGGCCGAGACACTGGAAGACGGCTGGCTGCACACCGGCGACGCCGGCTACATGGAGCCCGACGGTCAGCTCGTGGTGCTGGGCCGCCTGTCCGAAGTGGTCTACACCGCGAAGAACGAACGCTACATCCCCAACTACATCGAGAACCGCCTCAAGTTCAGCCCCTATGTGAAGGACGTGGCGGTGCTCGGCAAGGGCCGCGAGACGCTCGCCGCCATCGTCTGCATCGACAAGGAGCCGGTGGGCCACTGGGCCGAGGTGCGCGGCATCTCCTACATCTCGTACGCCGACCTGTCGCAGAAACCCGAAGTCATCGAGCTGTTGACGCAGGCGGTGCGCCACGTGAACGAGACGCTGCCCGAAGGGCTCAGGCTGCGTCACTTCGTGAGCCTGCACAAGGAGTTCGATCCCGACGACGGCGAGATCACCCGCACCCGCAAGCTGCGCCGCAACGTGGTGGAGTCGCGCTATGCGCCCATCATCGACGCGATCTACGGGGGCGGGCAGCAGGTGGTGATGCGCGCGCAGATCACCTACGAGACCGGCGAGACCGGCATCACCGAACGACTGTTGACCGTCAAGGCAGTAGGAGCCTGATTCATGGACGTGATGTACCTCCTCGAACTCGCGGTCAACGGCGGCCTCGCCGGCCTGATGTACGCGCTGGTGGCGATGGGCATCGTGCTCATCTACAAGTCGTCGTCGGTGCCCAACCTCGCGCAGGGCGGGTTGACGATGCTGGGCGCCTACTTCGTGCTCGCCTATGCGAACAACGCCGGCCTGCCGATGTGGCTGGCGATCCCGGCCGCGATGGTCACCATGTTCGGGATGGGCCTGCTCATCGAACGCGTGGCGCTGCGCCGGCTCGCCGGCCGGCCCATCGTGATGATCCTGATGATGACGCTGGGCATCGACATCTTCATCCGCGCCACCACCATGACGTTCTGGGGCGGTAGCGGCCGGCCGATGCAGATCGGCATCAGCGACGAACCTCTGTTCCTCGGTCCGCTGCTGCTCAACCGCGCCTATGTGGTGGGTGCGGTCGTGTCGCTGGTACTGTTCGTCGCCTTCATGCTGTTCTTCCGCACGCGGCGTGGCGTGGTGCTGCGCGCGATCGCCGACGACTACACCGCCTCCTGGTCGGTGGGCATCTCGGTGGAG
>JBGSTN010000388.1:0-3663 GCA_041736455.1 Burkholderiaceae bacterium
GCGTCGAGCTTGGCGGCGAGCAGATGCGTCATCACGGTCGCCGCGAGCGTCATCGGGTCGAAGGGTTTGGAGATCACCGCCGCCGCGCCGAGCGATTTCAGATGATCGAGTTCGCTGGCCTGCGCCCGGGCCGTCATGAACACGAGGGGAATTTTCGAGGTTTCGGGGCGTGCGCGTAGCCGGGCAAGCACCTCCGGACCGTCCATGCCGGGCATCATCACGTCGCAGACGATGAGGTCGGGCAGCCACTCCGCCGCCGCCGCAAGCGCGTCCCTGCCGGACGCACAGCTCCGCAGCACAATGTCGGGGTCGAGGCCGAAGGACAGCTCGGCGATCTTGCGGATGTCGGTTTCGTCGTCGACGTGAAGAATGCGTATCCTCATGCCTGCAGCCTTTCCGCGACGGCCGACCGGTGCGGCACCTCGTCAATCATCAGGGGCAGCTCGATGAAGAAGATCGCCCCGCCATCCGCCGCGTTCTTGAACCCGACCTCGCCGCCGAGCCGTTCCAGGATCTGCTTGACGATGCTGAGGCCGAGACCGGTGCCGCCTTTTTCCCGCGTGTTGGTGGCGTCGGCCTGCGCGAAGCGCTCGAAGATGCGGTCTTTGAAATCGTTGGAAATGCCCGGCCCATGGTCGCGCACCGAGATCCGCACCAGATCCGTCTCGTTTACGATCGCCACCGCGACCTCATTGCCCCGGGGAGAGAATTTGATGGCGTTGGACAGCAGATTCGTCACCACTTGCGAAAGCCGGTCCGCGTCGGCGCGCACATTGCAGTCGTCGCAGCCCTCATCCAGGCAAATGCCGACGCCGAAGCCTTCGGCGTACCCCCTGTTGGCCTCCACCGATTGCTCCACCAGAGGGCGAACCGCGACAGGCTCGAAGCGGTAGATCACCTGCCCGGATTCCATCTTCTCGATATCGAGAATGTCGTTCACCAGGCGCACGAGCCGTTGGCAGTTCGAATGCGCGATCGCGATCAGGTCGGCCACCAGGGGCGGCAACTCGCCGGCGGCCTTGCCGACCAGCAGGCCAAGCGACCCTGAAATCGACGTCAGCGGCGTGCGCAGTTCATGGCTGACGGAGGAGACGAACTCGTCCTTCATCTGTTCGAGCCGCTTGCGCTCGATCGCATAGCGCAGGGCGCGCATCAATTGCCGGGGCTCGATCTGGCCCTTGATGAGGTAATCCTGCGCACCTTCCTGCAAGGCGAGCATCGCCAGCGTCTCGTCGTCCGTACCGGTCAGTACCACGAGGGGCACTCGGGGCGCGGCGGCGTGGGTCCGCCTGACCGCCTCAAGCCCTTGCGCGTCGGGCAATCCCAGATCGATCAGGATGACGTCGGGTGGTGGTGTGTGCTCGGTCAGATGCGTCTCCGCCTCGCGAAGGCTCATGACATGCGTCAGCTCGGTCAGCATGTCATGATCGCGCAGCATCTCGCGGAGCAGGCGCGCATCGCCAACATTGTCTTCGACCAGAAGCAGCAGGACGGAACTGATCATCGCAAGATCTGCGCGGGCAGCCTCACCCGGGTCAGCCAGAAATCGTTGATGCTTCTCACCAAGCCCTCGAATTCCTCGAGCTGCACAGGCTTGCTGAGATAGCAATTGGCCTGCAACTGATAGCTTTTGACGATGTCGATCTCGGCATCCGATGTCGTCAGGATGACGGTCGGGATGAGCTTCAGGCTGGCATCCGCCTTGATGCAGGCCAGCACCTCGCGGCCGTCCATCCTCGGCAAGTTGAGGTCGAGCAGGATCAGGTCCGGGCGCGGCGCATCGCCGTTCTCGCCCTCCCGGTTGAGGAACGACATCGCCTCGATGCCGTCCACCGCTACGTGCAGGCGGATTTCGCGGTTGGCCTCGCGGAACGCCTCCTGCGTCAGCCTCACGTCGCCCGGACTGTCTTCGACCAAGAGCACTTCGATCGGCATGCTGCTATCTCCTAAGCCTGGTGTCATGGCCGTCCGCTCCCTGCCAGTTCAAAATGAAATGTCGATCCCTCGCCAGGCGCTGATTGCACGGTGATGTGCCCACCGTGGCGCTCGACGATCTTCTTGCAGATCGCAAGGCCGATGCCGGTGCCGGCAAACTCGTCCCGCTTGTGCAATCGCTGAAACATGCCGAAAATCCTTTCGAAATATTGCGGGTCGATGCCCAGCCCGTTGTCCTGCACGGCAAAATCCCATTTCTCGCCGCCATTGCGGGCGGCCGAGATGTGGATCTGCGGCGTTCCGGGCTTTTGATATTTGATGGCGTTGCCGACAAGGTTCTGGAAAAGCTGCGTAAGCTGCATCTCGTCGGCGAGGACCTCGGGCAGATGATCGTGCGTCACCTGCGCGCCGCTATGGGTGATCGCCCCGCGCAGATTGAACAGTGCCTTAGCCAGCGCGCCCTCGCTCGACGTCGTGTGCAGGTCCTTGCCTTTGGTGCCGACGCGGGAATAGGCCAGCAGATCCTTGATCAGCCGCTGCATCCGGTCGGCGCCGTCGACGGCGAAGCCGATGAACTCGTCGGCGTCCTCGCCCAGCTTGCCCTTGTAGCGCCGGGCGATCAGCTGGGTGTAGCTGGACACCATGCGCAGCGGCTCCTGCAGATCGTGCGAGGCGATATAGGCGAACTGCGCCAGTTCCTCATTGGACCGGTTCAGCTCGATCACCTTGTCCGTCATCGCGATCTCTGCCTGCTTGCGCAGGGTGATGTCGCGGATCGCCGCCGTCACCAGAATGCCGTCATTACCCTCCAGCGGGCTGAGCATCAGCTCGATCGGAAACGTGCTGCCATCCTTGCGCAGCGCGGTGAGTTCGATGCCCGTGCCGATCTGCTGCGCCAGCGCCTCTTCGTAGCTGCGCAAGCTGTCGGCGACCAGCCGTTCGGCAAAGCCTTCGGGAATGATGTTGGTGACCGGCTGGCCCAGCAGCGCATCGCGCCGGTAGCCGAACTGCTTTTCGGCCTGAAGGTTGAGCAGCACGATCTCGCCCGCCTGGTTGACCACGACCATGGCGTCCGGCGCCGCTTCCAGCAGGCCACGATACCGGCCCTCCATCTGCGAAAGCACCACCTCGGCCTGCTTTCGCACGCTGATGTCGCGAATCGCGGCGGTGACCAGCATGCCCTCGTCGCTTTCCAGCGGGCTGAGCATGATCTCGATCGGGAATTCGCTGCCGTCCTTGCGCAGTGCCGTCAGCTCGATGCCGGTGCCGATCTGCTGCGCCAGTGCGTCTTCGGTGGAGCGCAGGTCGTCCGCCACCAGACGTTCGGCAAAGCCGACCGGAATGATGTTGGTGACAGGTTGGCCCAGCAGTGCGTCGCGCCGGTAGCCGAACTGCTTTTCAGCTTGGAGGTTGAGCAGTACGATCTTGCCGGCCTGATTGACCACCACCATGGCGTCGGGCGCCGCTTCCAGCAGGCCGCGATACCGGCCCTCGGCCTGCGCCAGCTCTTCCTCGCCCGCTTTGCGCACGCTGATATCGCGGATCGCCGCCGTCACCAGCATGCCCTCGTCGCTTTCCAGCGGGCTCAGCATGATCTCGATCGGGAATTCGCTGCCGTCCTTGCGCAGTGCCGTCAGCTCGATGCCGGTGCCGATCTGCTGTTCCAACGCCTCTTCGTAGGAGCGCAGATCGTCCGCCACCAGACGTTCGGCAAAGCCGACCGGAATG
>JBGSTN010000413.1:0-4083 GCA_041736455.1 Burkholderiaceae bacterium
CGCCACGGCGCGGCAACGGCGCGCGCGGCACGCTCGGATCGGGCGGATTGATGTACGGATAACTCGATGGCGGCACCCATGGGAGGCTGCCCAACGGCAGCCGATAGCCGAGTGCCGAGTCACCGGGCACCGCGAACAGCCTGCCGCGGCGCAATGTCCAACGCTCGCTGCGCCAGCGCCTGGCCTGCGCATTCCAGCGCTGCACCGGCAGCACATGGCCGACCGGACGCGTGAGACCCCGATTGAACACGCTGGCCATCCGGGCACGTGCCTCGGCATCGTCGAGCTTGGGATCGGTGGGATCGACGTTGGTCGGCAACGCGGCTTCCTGCTTCAACCAGTGTGCCGGGTCCTCGTAGGCAGGCAACACATGGTCGGGCTCGATACCCAGCTCGACCGCGATGTGCTGCGCGAAAGCCTCGCTGGCCTTCGCGACCTGTTCGATGTGCGCGGCGTCACCCTGATCGGCACTGCGCTCTGCCAGCGCCCGTTTCGGCTGACCGGCAAGCAATGAATCGTCGCGCCAGAGCGGTTCACCGTCGACACGCCAGAACAGCGAGTAGGTCCAGCGCGGCAGCGTTTCACCCGGATACCACTTGCCCTGGCCGTGATGCAGCGCGCCGCCGGGCGCGAAGCGAGTCTTGAGCCGGCGAATGAGCGCATCGGCCAGCCCGGGTTTCGTCGGACCGACCGCGTCGCTGTTCCATTCACCGCTCTCGTAGTCGTCGATCGACACGAAGGTCGGTTCGCCGCCCATCGTCAGCCGCACGTCGGCAGCCTTCAATGCCTTCTCGACTTCATCACCCGCCACGAGCAACCGGTCCCAGGCCGACTCGGAAAATGGCAACGTGACGCGCGGATGTTCAGCCACGCGCTTGACGGTCATCTCGAAGTCGAAAGTGACGTTCGCGTCGCTGGCCATTCCAGAGATCGGCGCCGCACTGCGATAGTGAGGCGTCGCCGCGAGCGGAATATGGCTCTCGCCGCACAACAGGCCCGAGGTCGGATCGAAGCCGATCCAGCCGGCCCCAGGAATGTAGATCTCGGCCCAGGCATGCAGGTCGGTGAAATCGTGGTCGGTGCCGCTGGGGCCATCGAGCGCCGGCAGATCCGGCTTGAGCTGGATCAGATAGCCGCTGACGAAGCGTGCTGCGAAACCGAGATGACGTGCCACCTGGACCAGCAACCAGCTCGAATCGCGACAGGACCCGCTCGCCATCGCCAGCGTCTCGTCCGGCGTCTGCACACCGGGTTCCATCCGGATCAGATAACGAATCTCGTTGGCCACGCGCCGGTTCAGGTCGACCAGCATGTTGACCGTGTTGTCGGCCGCGTGCGGCACCGTTGCAAGCCACGCCGACAATCGCGGGCCGGCGGGATCGGTCTTGCGGTATGCGGCCAGGTCTTCGCGCAGGTCGGTGTCGTAGTCGAACGGAAACTGCTCGGCTGCCGGTTCCACGAAGAAATCGAACGGGTTGTAGACCGTGAGATCGGCCGTGAGATCGACGGTGATGCGCAACAGGGAGACTTTCTCGGGAAACACATATCGCGCAACCCAGTTGCCGACCGGATCCTGCTGCCAGTTGACGAAATGCGGCTGAGGGTCGACAGTGAGCGTGTAGTTGCGCACCGGCGTGCGACTGTGCGATGCTGGACGCAGCCGAATGAGTTGCGGGCCCAGCTCGACCGGTCGGTCGTAGCGATATTCGGTTCGGTGGTGAAGCGCAGCAAGAATGGCCATGGTTTTACCGACAAGGTGAATGTGCGACAGTGACCGTCCGTGACTCCGGTTACGGCATGCTTAGAATACCCTCCGTGAGCAGACGCACCACCTTGGAACACGAGCACGCAGGCGCCTCCCTTTTGCATGGGTACAAGGCGCCCGTTGGTGCATGGGACGAACTGCTCGACGATCGGGGCAACATCCGGCCTCATTGGCGTGACCTGATCGACGGCCTGCAAGCGATGGGGCCGGTCGCCTGTCAGTTGGCGCGTGCGAATGCCCAGCGCCTGCTGCTCGACAACGACGTCACTTACCTGCCGCAGGGCCAGACCCAGCCGTCGGCCGCGCGACCGTGGCAGCTCGACCTAGTACCGTTCATGCTGGCGCACGACGAGCACGAACAACTGCAGGCCGGGCTCGCGCAACGCACCCGCCTCCTCAATGCCATCATCGCAGACTGTCTCGGTCCGCAGACGCTGCTGCGCAATCAGCTGATTCCGCCCGGCGTGCTCTACGGCTACAGCGGTTTTCTGCCCGCCTGCCATGGCCTCGTCGCGCCCGACAATCGTTACCTGCATCTCGTCGCGTACGATCTGGCGCGTGGCCCGGACGGACGCTGGTGGGTCGTTCGGGACCGGGTCGCTTCGCCTGCCGGTCTCGGCTATGCGCTCGAGAATCGCCTGATCACCTCGCAGTGCCTGAATCCCGTATTCGAGCTCACGCACGTGCAGCGCGTGGCCGGCTTCTTCCGATCCCTCAACGAAAACCTGCGCGCGCTGTCGCGCCACGATACGCCGCTGTCGCTCGTGCTCGCCGAGCAGAAACGCGGCGCCGACTATTTCGAACATGCCTTTCTCGGTCGATACCTTGGCCACGAAGTGGTTGCCGGTGCGGACCTCACCGTGCGCGACGAGCGCGTCTACCTGAAGACGATCCACGGACTGAGCCCCGTCGACCTGCTGCTGCGCAGGATCGACACGCAGAACTGCGACCCGCTCGAACTGCGGGTCGACGCGGTCGATGGCGTGCCGGGTCTGTTGCAGGCGGTGCGTGCCGGCCGCGTCACCATCGTCAACTGGCCCGGCGCGGAAATCGCCGACAATCCCGCGCTCGCGAGTTTCCTGCCGGGCCTGTGCCGGCATCTGCTCGACGAGGAACTCGTCGTTCCGAGCGTCGCTTCATGGTGGTGTGGCCAGACCGCCGAGCGCGAATACGTGATCGACAACCTCGAGCGACTGGTCGTACGACGAATCGATTCGGGCGGTGTGCGTCCAGGGCGACGGCGCAATCATTTCGTCGGCGCGCACATCTCGGCCGACGAGCGACGCCGCCTGATCGAAGAAATCGTTCGCACGCCCTACGAATTCGTCGGCCAGCAGCCGATGACGGTCTCCGTCGCGCCCGTGTGGGGCGAACACGGCGAGCTCATCGCGGCCGGCACGTCGCTGCGCGTCTACCTGACCGATACCGGCAATGGCTACCGCAAGCTGCCGGGTGGACTCGCACGCGCCGACATGCCCGGCGCACCGTCGAACGTCCAGATGCGCCTGCCCAACGACCTGAACAAGGACGTCTGGGTCGGTACGCAAAGCCGTGTCGACACGCATTCGACATCGTCGCTGATCGTGCGCGAGCAACCGCTGCATCGCAGCGATCGCAATCTCGCCAGTCGCACGGCCGACAACCTGTTCTGGATGGGCTCCTACCTCGAGCGCGCCGAAGGCGCAACGCGCCTGTTCCGCGCGCTGTTCCAGCAGCTCAGCGGTGAAACGATCATGGGCCAGCAGGTCGCCGCACTCGACCGGCTCGCTGCCGTTCTCGTCGCGCAAGGCCATCTCTCGCAACGTCGCGCACGCCGTCTCCTTGCCCAGGGCAAGCGCTCGTTCGTGCGCGAGATGTCCAGCATCATCTTCGATCCGGAAAGTGCCGACAGCCTGACGCAGATCATCGGCAACATCGCGCGCCTGTCGGATCTCGTGCGCGAGCGGCTGTCGCCCGACATGTGGCGACTGCTCGAGCGCCTGGTCCAGATGCCGAACCAGTTCACCGCTCAGGTCGCCCAGGAAGCGCTGCCCGCACTCGTCATGCTCAACGCGATGATCGACAGCATGGCGGCGATCAACGGCCTGGTCGCGCTCAACATGACGCGCGCCAACGGCTGGCGCTTTCTCGATTCGGGGCGGCGCCTCGAGCGTGTTCGCCAGACTTCGCAACTGTTCAGCGAATTGACGCTGCGCCCGCCACCGGTCGAACACGGCACGCTCAATCTGCTGCTCGAACTGTCGGACTGCGCGATCACCTACCGCACTCGCTACGGCGCGGCGCCGCAGTTCGCACCGGTCGCCGACCTGATCCTCGCC
>JBGSTN010000432.1:0-6983 GCA_041736455.1 Burkholderiaceae bacterium
GCATGCAGCGTTGTTCCGCCAGGCCACGCACGCGCTGGCGATGGGCAACGCGGTCTGTGTCGCCGGGGATCATGCGCAATCGGTCGTCGACCATCTGCGTCCATTGTTGCGGCGCGCCGCGATGGCCGATGCCTGGCTCACTGCGGTGGCAGCCGAAGCCGTTCATGGCCTGATCGCCGGAACGGCATCGACGACGCTGCCATTGTCATTCGTCTGTCTCGAAGACTCGGATGCGAATTGGGGTAAATTGCGGCATGCGTTGGCCAGGCGCGACGGCGCTCGAGTGCCATTGCTGACCGCTGCTTCACCGTTGGCACGGTTTTCGCTCGAACGAGTCGTGACGGTCGACACGACGGCGTCCGGTGGCAATGCGAGCCTTCTGACGACGGCCGCGGCCGAAGATTCCGTGCTGAGCTGAATCGTTTGTCCGGGCTGGTACCGACCACAACAAATCAAGAAGAAGCAGGGAGAACGAGGTTGGAGTATTTCCTTCAGCAGCTGATCAACGGAATCACGCTCGGTTCGATCTACGGCCTGATAGCCATCGGCTACACGATGGTCTACGGCATCATCGGCATGATCAATTTCGCCCATGGCGACGTGTTCATGGTCGGCTCGTTCATCTCGCTGATCGTGATGGTGGCGCTCGGTCTCAGTGCGGCGACCGGAACCGTCCCGATCGCGCTTGGCGTGCTGCTCGCGATCGTGATCTCGATGATCCTCACCTCGGTCTGGGGCTGGACGATCGAGCGCATCGCCTACCGTCCGTTGCGCGGTTCGTTTCGTCTGGCGCCGCTGATCACGGCGATCGGCATGTCGATCGTGCTGCAGAATTTCGTGCAGATTTCCCAGGGCGCGCGCGTGAAGCCGCTCGAGCCACTGATCTCGGGCAGCTACCGGATCATGGGCGAGGGCAGTACCGCCGTGCAGATCTCCAACATGCAGATCATCATCATCCTGACGACGATCGTGCTGATGTCGGGCTTCACGATGCTCATCAACCGGACGTCGTTGGGCCGTGCGCAGCGAGCCTGCGAGCAGGACCAGAAGATGGCTGCTCTGCTGGGCGTCAATGTCGATCGCACGATCTCGCTGACCTTCGTGATGGGAGCCGCGCTGGCTGCCGTCGCGGGCACCCTGTTCGTGCTCTATTACGGCGTGATCGATTTCTTCATCGGCTTTCTCGCCGGGGTCAAGGCATTCACCGCAGCCGTGCTGGGCGGGATCGGATCATTGCCCGGCGCCATGCTCGGCGGATTGGCGATCGGCCTGATCGAAACGTTCTGGTCGGGATATTTCTCGGTCGAGTACAAGGATGTCGCCGCGTTCTCGATTCTCGCGATCGTGCTGATCTTCATGCCTTCCGGACTGCTCGGACGTCCGGAAATCGAGAAGGTCTGACATGCCGTCCACCCCTCCGACAACCACGCCCGCCAGCCCGCCCGAAGGCAAGTCCGGTGCCGAAGACAGCATGCTGATCGCGTCCCTCAAGGATGCCGCAGTCGCCGGACTGATCGCGCTGGGCCTGTCCGTCTTCATGATCGGCTTGCGCACCGAGGCCGGAGCCGGCGGACTGACGCTCTCGACCCGATGGCTCGCCGTCGCGATCGCCGCCGGCGTCGTGTTCGGCGGCAGGCTGCTGTTGAACCTGCTGTTCTGGAAGTCCAGGTTCAATCCGCTGGCACGTTTCCAGAAGAAGAAGGACAAGCCCGCGACACGGCCGGTTCCCTGGCTCGGGCGGGTGCTGAGTCTGGTGCTGCTGATCATCGCGCTGACACTGCCTTTCCTGCTGCCGCAGTTCGCGCCGGACAAGAACCGGTATGTGCTCGACCTGGGCATCCTGATTCTCACCTATGTGATGCTGGGCTGGGGTCTCAACATCGTCGTCGGTCTCGCGGGCCTGCTCGATCTCGGCTATGTCGCTTTCTACGCGGTGGGTGCGTACAGCTACGCATTGCTGGCACTCAATTTCGGCTGGTCGTTCTGGGTATGCCTGCCACTCGCCGGCCTGCTCGCTGCGACCTGGGGTGTCGTGCTGGGCTTTCCGGTACTGCGCCTGCGTGGCGACTACCTGGCGATCGTCACGCTCGCCTTCGGGGAAATCATCCGTGTCGTGCTGCTCAACTGGTACGAAGTGACGGGCGGACCGGACGGGTTGTCGCGGATCCCGCGTCCGAGTTTCTTCGGCCTGCCGTTCGAGCGCGGCGACGACGGATTCGCCGCATTCTTCGGTATCGAGTATTCGACGATGCACCGGATCATCTTTCTCTACTATCTGATCCTCGCACTGGCGTTGCTCACCTACTTCGTCACCTACCGACTGCGCAAGTTGCCGACCGGGCGCGCGTGGGAAGCGCTGCGCGAAGACGAGATCGCCTGCCGGTCGCTGGGCATCAACACGACGACCACCAAGTTGACCGCGTTTTCGATCGGCGCGATGTTCGGTGGATTCGCCGGCGCATTCTTCGCGACGAGGCAGGGGTTCATTTCGCCGGAGAGCTTCACCTTCATCGAATCGGCGGTGATTCTCGCGATCGTCGTGCTGGGTGGGCTGGGCAGTCAGATCGGTGTCGTCATCGCCGCAATGGTGCTGATCGGCGGCTTCGAGGTGTTCCGCAATCTCGAGGACTACCGGATGCTGGTATTCGGCGGTGCCATGGTTCTGATCATGATCTGGAAGCCGCGCGGACTCGTGTCGACGCGTATCCCGACCGTGTACCTGAAAGAACGCAAGGCTGTCGATGCATCGATGGTCTCGCAGGGCGAGGGGCATTGATGGAAAATCGAAGCGCCCTGCCTGCGGCAGGCAACGCGCCTGCCACGGCCGACACACCGCTGCTGCAGGTCGAGCACATGTCGATGCGGTTCGGTGGCCTCGTCGCCATCGACGATCTGTCGTTCGATGTCCGTCGCGGCACGATCACCGCGCTGATCGGTCCCAACGGCGCCGGCAAGACGACGGTGTTCAACTGCATCACGGGCTTCTACAAGCCGACCGAGGGTCGCCTGACCCTCACTCAACGCAGCGGGGCGGCGTTTCTGCTCGAACGCATGCCGGATTTCGAGATCACCCGAGATGCCCGGGTGGCGCGAACCTTCCAGAACATCCGGCTCTTCGGCGGCATGACGTTGCTGGAGAACCTGATGGTGGCGCAGCACACGGCGTTGATGCGTGCGTCGAAGTTCACGATCGGCGGGCTGTTCGGCGTGGCCGGATACCGGAAAGCCGAAAAGGATGCGCTGGAACTGGCCAAGTACTGGCTCGAGAAGATATCGCTGATCGATCGTGCCGACGACCCGGCCGCCGATCTTCCGTATGGAGACCAGCGTCGACTCGAGATCGCGCGCGCCATGTGCACGGGCCCGGAACTGCTGTGCCTCGACGAACCGGCCGCCGGTCTCAATCCCCGTGAATCGGCGGCGCTGAATCGATTGTTGATGTCGATACGGACCGACGATGGCGTATCGGTCCTGCTCATCGAACACGACATGAGCGTGGTGATGGAAATATCCGATCACGTCGTGGTCCTCGACTATGGCCGCAAGATTGCCGACAACACGCCCGTCGAAATCCGAAACGACAAGAAGGTGATCGCCGCGTATCTCGGTGTCGACGAGGAAGAGGAACCGGAAGTCCTCGAAAGCATCGGCGACGCGGGGGAGCAACCATGAGTGCTTCGTTCGCGCAGCCGATGCTCGAGATCGTCGGTGTCCGCACATTCTATGGTCGCATCGAGGCGCTCAAGGGCGTCGATCTGACGGTCGGCACCGGCGAGATCGTCACCATCATCGGCGCCAACGGCGCCGGCAAGTCGACGCTGATGATGACCATCTGCGGAACACCGCGTGCGCGGGATGGCCGTATCCTCTATGCAGGTGTCGACATCGCGCGCATGCCCACGCACGAGATCATGCGCATGGGCATCGCTCAGTCCCCCGAGGGCCGCCGGATCTTCGCGCGCATGACGGTCCTCGAGAATCTGCAGATGGGCGCCTCGGTCGCGCCGCCCGAGCATTACGATGACGACCTGGCCAAGGTCTTCGAGCTGTTTCCGAGGCTCAAGGACCGCCGCTCGCAGCGCGGCGGCACCCTGTCGGGTGGTGAACAGCAGATGCTCGCCATCGGTCGTGCACTGATGAGCCGGCCGCGCCTGCTGCTGCTCGATGAACCATCGCTCGGCCTTGCGCCGCTGATCGTCAAGCAGATCTTCGATGCGGTCCGGCGGCTCAATCTCGACGAAGGCCTGACCGTCTGTCTCGTCGAGCAGAATGCGTATCATGCGCTGAGGCTTGCGCATCGGGGCTACGTGATGGTGAACGGCACGATCACGATGACCGGTTCCGGCGCCGAACTGCTGAAGAGCCCCGAAGTGCGGGCGGCCTATCTCGAAGGGGGCGCACACTGATGGACATTCTCTGGTCGAATGGCTTCTGGTCGTTCGTTTTCCTGACGCTCCTCATAGGCGGCGGAGCGGCCTGGATGAGTGGCCGGGCGATCGCCCATTCCTGGAAAGGCCTGCCGCTGCTGGCGTTCTATTGTCTGCTGTTGGCGTGCGCGGTGCGTTTCCTCCACTATGCGCTGCACGAGAGCACACTGCTGTCGCCGGGCATGCTGCTGATCGACTTCGTCGTGATGCTGGTCGCCGGCTTCAGCGGGTTTCGCGTGGCCAGAGTGTCACAGATGGTCACGCAATACCGATGGTTGTACGAACGAACTCTTCTCTTCTGGTGGCGTGAACGCACGGCGCCACCGCCACGAAGACGGTAGACGAACCGGGCGGCATCGATCGCGCCCGCAACCGAGTTGCAATGACGTTTTGGAATAGGATTGAATGTCGGCGTCCCCTTCGTGATGTCGCGATGGAAACGCCTCGGGTCCACGACAACTGGAAGGAAACAAGATGCAGAAAAAACTCATGGGAAGTCTCGTGTTGGCCGGCCTGGCCAGTTTTTCGACCTTGGCCAGCGCCGAGATCGTCATCGCCACGGCCGGTCCGATGACGGGCCAGTATGCCTCCTTCGGGGCGCAGATGAAGGCGGGCGCCGAACAGGCAGTCGCCGACATCAACGCCGCCGGCGGTGTGCTCGGCCAGCAGCTCAAGTTGCTGATCGGCGACGATGCCTGCGATCCCAAGCAAGCGGTGGCCGTGGCGAACCAGATGGCCAGCAACAAGGCCGTGCTGGTGGCGGGCCATTTCTGCTCGGGTTCGTCGATCCCGGCCTCGTCGGTCTATGTCGAGGAAGGCGTCATCCAGATTTCGCCCGCATCGACGAATCCGAAGTTCACCGACGAACGACCGAACCCCAAGGGCGGCACCTACCGCGTCTGTGGTCGCGACGATCAGCAGGGTGATGTCGCAGGCGCTCACCTCGCCACCGCGATGAAAGGCAAGAAGGTCGCCTTCGTCGACGACAAGACTGCCTACGGCAAGGGCCTCGCCGACGCGACGCGGGCGGCCTACGAGAAGCGTGGCGGCAAGCCGGCGATGGTCGAGTCCTATACGGCCGGCGAGAAGGATTACACCGCGCTGGTCTCCAAGCTGAAGCAGGCGCAGATCGACGTGCTGTATGTCGGCGGCTATCACACCGAAGCGGGCCTGATGATGCGCCAGATGCGCGAACAGGGCATGAAGACCGTGCTGATGTCTGGTGATGCGTTGGTCACCAACGAATACTGGTCGATCACCGGCGATGCAGGGGAAGGCACCCTGATGACGTTCTCGCCCGATCCGCGCAAGAACCCCGGCGCCGAGAATCTCGTCAAGACCTTCCGTGCGAAGGGTATCGAGCCCGAAGGCTATGTGCTCTACACGTACGCCGCGATCCAGGCCTGGGCACAGGCCGCCAAGACAGCCGGCAAGACCGACATGGATTCGATGACCAAGGCGCTGAATGCCGGCAAGTTCCAGACCGTGCTGGGCGACCTGTCGTTCGACGGCAAGGGTGACGTCACGCTGCCGGGTTACGTGTTCTACGAATGGAAAGGCGGCAAGTACGATTATCTGAAGAAGTGATGCCACGTTGACGCATCGGCCACGCGCCTGCGGGTGCCTGGCCGATGAGGGACGCCGACCGGCAAATGCGAACGATGCACTGCCGGTCGTTCATCTTCCGGAACGTCAGCGGGGGCGTCGCGTCAGCATCTCGGCGACGAGGAACGCGAGCTCGAGGCTCTGCGAGCCGTTGAGTCGCGGATCACAGGCGGTGAAATAACGGGCTGCGAGGTTGTCGTCGGTCAGACCCTGTGCGCCGCCGAGACATTCGGTCACGTCCTGACCCGTCATCTCGAAATGCACGCCACCGGCGACCGTGCCCTCCTGCGCGTGAACCGCGAAGAAGTCCTGGACCTCGGCAAGTATCCGGACGAAATCGCGTGTCTTGTATCCGCTCTGGCTTGCCACGGTGTTGCCATGCATCGGGTCGCAACACCAGACGACCTGCCGCTGCGCACGGCGGACCGCATTCAGCAACGGCGGCAGCCGCTCGGGCAGCACGCCCGCTCCCAACCGCGTGATCAGGACCAGACGACCTGGCGTGTTGTCGGGATCGAGCGCATCGATCAGTCGCATCAACTCGTCCGGCGTGACGGCCGGCCCGATCTTCGCGCCGATCGGATTGTCTATCCCGCGGAGGAATTCGACGTGCGCTCCATCGGGATCGCGTGTCCGCTCACCAAGCCAGAGCATGTGAGCCGATCCCGCATACCAGCCGCCGGTGATCTCGTCGTGGCGGGTCAATGCCTGCTCGTATTCGAGCAACAGCGCTTCGTGCGAAGTGAAGAACTCGACCTCGCGCAGTTGCGAGGTCTGCGCGGCATCGAAGCCACACGCCTTCATGAACGCGAGGGCGTCGGTGATCCGATCGGCAAGCGCTTCGAAACGCGCGCCCTGCGGACTGGCACGGACGAAGTCGGCCGTCCAGCGATGCACGGCATTCAGGTCGGCGAAGCCACCCTGCGCCATCGCGCGCAGCAGGTTGAGCGT
>JBGSTN010000695.1:0-4198 GCA_041736455.1 Burkholderiaceae bacterium
CCTCGGCGGCGCGCTGCATCAGGGTGCCGGCCGGCAGGCTGGCCAGTCCGCGCTGTTCGATCTCGCGTATCCGCTTGACGGTCAGGTAACCTGGGCTTTCACTCATGAGGCAATCCTGCCACGATGCGCGGCATGGTGTCAGCCTGGGGCAGGCTTCATGTTGGCAGGCAGCCAGGTCGCCAGCTCCGGTACGGCGATCAGAATGAAGACCATCAGCACCATGATCAGGAACATCGGAAACGCGGCGCGCGCGATCCGATTCATTTCGTGTCCGGTCATGCCCTGCATGACGAACAGGTTGAATCCGACCGGCGGCGTGATCTGGGCCATTTCGACGACCACGACGATGAAGATGCCAAACCAGATCAGGTCGATGCCTGCCTGGCGGACCATCGGTTCGACGACGGCCATCGTCAGCACGACCGACGAGATGCCGTCGAGAAAACACCCGAGAACGACGTAGAAGACGAGCAGCACCATCAGCAGTTCGAACCGCGTGAGCTGGAACGAGCCGATCAGGTCGGCCAGTGCGCGCGGCAGTCCGGTGAAGCCCATCGACAGCGACAGGAAGGAAGCGCCCGCGAGTATCAGCGCGATCATCGCCGACGTGCGCACGGCGCCCATCAGACTGTCGGCGAAGGTGCGCACCGTCAGCGAGCGTTGCCCGGCTGCCAATGCCAGCGAACCCAGCACGCCGAAGGCGGCCGCTTCGGTGGCCGTGGCGAATCCCAGGTACATCGAACCGATCACGAGCACGATCAGCAGGATGACCGGGAACAGGAAGCGCGAATTCGCGATGCGTTCGCGCCATGCCATCACCGGTTCCGGATCGGGGGCGAAATCCTTGGACAGCGTCGTCGCCAGGGCGGCGTAGCACATGAAGAGCAGCGCGAGCACGAAGCCCGGCACGATGCCGGCGATGAACAACGCGGTGATCGACTCGTTGATGGTCACGCCGTAGACGATCAGCATCAGCGAAGGCGGGATCATCAGGCCCAGCGTCGCCGCGCCGGCCAACGTGCCGATGATCAGATCTTCCGGATAATGACGTCGCCGCAGTTCCGGTATCGACATCTTGCCGACGGTCGACAGCGTCGCGGCCGACGACCCGGACACGGCGGCGAACACGGTGCAGCCGACGATGTTCGTGTGGATCAGGCCGCCCGGCAGCTTGACCAGCCAAGGCGCCAGGCCGCGAAACATGTCTTCCGACAGCCGCGTTCGATAGAGGATCTCGCCCATCCAGATGAAGAGCGGCAACGCGGTCAGCGACCATGAGGACGAGGTCGTCCAGATGTTCGTGATCATCGCGTCGCCGGGCGGTCGTGACGTGAACAGCATCATGCCGGTCCAGGCGACGCCGAGCAGGGCGAGGCCGACCCAGACCCCGGAGCCGAGCAGGGCGAAGAGCACGAACAGGAAGACGGCGATCGTCGCGAGCTGATCCATCAGTCGCCCACCACGTTCGATTCGATGCCGTGCCGGCCGGTGAAGATCTGCCGCGCAAGGTTGTCCCAGAAGCAGATGGCCAGCAGCACCGAGCCGATCGCCATCGACAGCTGCGGGATCCATATCGGCGTTGCATCGAGCCCCTGGCTGATATCGTTCAACTGGCGCGAGAACCAGACACCCTTGACCGCGTACCACGCCAGGTAGGTCGACACGATCGCGCCGAGCGTGAAGCACCAGATCTCGCCCGCCGCGCGGGCGCGGCCCATGTGATTGAGCAGCAGGCTCACGCGGATGTGCGCGCCCCGATTCAGCGCATACGCGAACGCGAAGAATGCCGAGGCTGCCATGCAATAGCCGGCGTAGTCGGTGGCGCCGGGAAACACGGATCCGGTCCAGCGCGCGATCATCTGGAGCACGATGATCGCGAGCATGGCGACGGTGAAGATCGCTGCGACGACCCCGCCCGTGAGATACAGGCCGTCGAGCAACCGTCGCACGGCTTACTTGCCCCGGTACGCGTCGACTATCGCCTGACCTTCGGCACCGGCCTGCTTGAGCCAGTCGGCCGTCATCGTTTCGCCGATCACCTTGAGCTCGTCACGCAGCTTGTCGCTCGGCGGCTGGACCTTCATGCCGTTCTTGACGAGCCCGTCGACCGTGAGCCGGGTATAGGTCTGCGCCTGTTGCAGGCCCAGTGTCTTCGCGTCAGCCGCACAACCCGTGACGACCTTGCGCGTCGCGTCGTCGAGCTTGGTCCAGGCGTCCTTGTTCGCCATGATCGTGTTCCTCGGCAGCCAGGCATCGACCGTGTAGAAATGCGTCAGCTGTTCCCAGACCTTCGTGTCGTAGCCGGTCGCACCGGACGAGATGAAGCTTTCGGCGACACCCGTTGCCAGGGCCTGGCTGAGTTCGGCGGCTTCGATCTGGACCGGCAGCATGCCGGTCAGCGACGCGAGTTTCGCCGTGGCGGTGTTGTACGAACGGAACTTGACGCCCTTCATCTGGGCAACCGACTCGACGGGCTTCTTGAAGTACAGGCCCTGCGGCGGCCAGGCGACCGAATACAGGTAGACCAAGTTCTGCTTGTCGAGCACCTTGGTGATCGTGCCTTCGGCCTTCGCCCAGAGGCGTTCGGCGTCGTCGAACGACGTCGCGAGAAACGGAATCGAGTCGACACCGAAAAGAATGTTCTCGTTCTGGTGCGCCGATAGGAGTCGTTCACCGATCGGTGCCTGACCGGTCTGGACCGCGCGCTTGATCTCGTTGCCCTTGAACAGCGAGCCCGAAGGATGCGTGACGATCTCGAGCTTGCCGTCGCTGCCCGACGTAACGCATCGGGCGAACTCGGTCGCGACTTCGGAATGGAAGTTGGTGGCGGAGTAGGCCAGCGGCATATCCCATTTCTCGGCGAATGCCGGGTTGGCAAAACCGGCCATGCCCGCTGCCAGCGCCGGTACTGCAATGGCTGTGCGCAGCCTGAAAGTCGTCATGCTGTTCTCCCTGATTGAATTCGGCCGGCCGGCCCCGCGTGTGCAGGGCCTCGATGCCCGAACCCGGACGATGCCGTTGGTGCTGGCGGTAATTTACCGGATTTTCCGATCGAAGCCGGCGCTGTCACAATGGCGGATTGACCATTGCAAGTCATCAGTAGAGTCGGAGAAACCATGAACAATGAAATCATCGGCGTCATCGGCGCCGGCACCATGGGCAACGGCATTGCCCAGATCTGTGCGCTCGCGGGCCTCGAAGTGACGATGATCGACATCGACGAAGCCGCCGTCGCCCGCGGCAAGACCACCATGTCGCGCAACCTCGACCGGCTCGTGAGCAAGGACAAGCTGACGCCGGCGGATCGCGATGCCGCACTCGCGCGCGTCACCGGCTCGATTCGATACGACGATCTTCGTGCCGCCGGCATCGTCATCGAAGCCGCCACCGAGAACCTCGAACTCAAGCTGCGCATCCTGAAGCAGATCGACGAGCTGGTCGAACCGCAGGCGATCATCGCGACCAACACGTCGTCGATCTCGATCACGCAACTGGCCGTGGCGGTCAGCAACCCGGATCGCTTCATCGGATTGCATTTCTTCAATCCGGTGCCGGTGATGGCGCTGGTCGAACTGATCCGCGGTTTGCAGACCAGCGACGAAACGCACCAGCGCGCGCTCGACCTCGCCAGGCGCATCGGCAAGTCACCGATCACCGTGCGCAACAATCCGGGCTTCGTCGTCAACCGGATCCTTTGCCCGATGATCAACGAGGCGATCTTCGCGTTGCAGGAAGGGCTGGCCAGTGCCGAGGATATCGATACCGGCATGCGCCTGGGCTGCAATCATCCGATCGGTCCCCTGGCGCTTGCCGACATGATCGGCCTGGACACGATGCTCGCCGTGATGCAGGTCTTCTATGATGGATTCAACGACCCGAAGTACCGACCCGCACCCTTGCTGAAGGAAATGGTCGCGGCCGGCTATCTCGGTCGCAAGACGGGGCGTGGCTTCTACAGCTACCCGTAGTTCGCGTCAGTCGCGCTCAGCGCGCGAACCGTGCTGGTGCATACGGTGTCATGTCGATATCCGGCGCTTCGTGACCAGCGATCATCGCCGCAAGCAGGCGGCCGGTGCGCGGCCCCGCGGTCATGCCCACGTGATGATGACCGAAGCCCAGCCAGGCATTCCCGATCCCGGGCACCGGACCGATCAGCGGGATCGAATCGGCTGGCGCGGGCCTGTGGCCCATCCAGCGT
>JBGSTN010000466.1:0-2521 GCA_041736455.1 Burkholderiaceae bacterium
GATTCCCGTCTCCGCGGTCCGGCCCGCCGCTGGCGCGTCGTCGTCTTCGTCTCGCACCGCCGGGCTGCCGCCATGATGCGGCAACAGGCCTTCTTCGCACCCGATGATGAACACATGCGGAAACTCGAGGCCCTTGGCCGCGTGAATCGTCGTCAATCGCACGGCGCCACGGTCGTCTTCGCTGCGATCCAGTTGCGTCAGGATCGCCAGCGACTGCGCCATCTGTCGCAACGTGGCGCCGTCTTCTTCGGCCCGCTTCTTGACCCACTCGACGAAATCGCAGACGTTCTGCCAGCGGGTCGCCGCGACTTTCTCGTCGTGCGTGTGCACGAGGTGGCCACGATAATCGATGGCCGTCAGCAATTCATCGAGCAGCGGTCCGGCGGGTTCACGATCGCTGCGCCAGTTCATCCGGTTGATGAATTCGCCGAACGTGCGCAATTCGTCACGATGGCGCGGCCCGACCTCGTGCTCGAAGCCGGATTCGAACATCGCAGCGAACATCGATACCTGCCGGCGGCCGGCATAGGTTCCGAGCGCGGTGAGCGTCGCGGTGCCCACACCGCGCTTGGGACAGGTGACCGCGCGAATGAAGGCAGGATCGTCGTCATCGTTCGCGAGCAGGCGCAGCCAGGCCATCAGGTCGCGGATCTCCGCGCGTTCGAAGAAACTCTGGCCGCCAGACAGGCGATAGGGCAAGCGCTCCTTGCGCAGCGCCTTTTCGACGATGCGCGCCTGCTGGTTGCTTCGATAGAGGATCGCGAAGTCGGCGAGATCGCAACGCTTCTCGAACTTCATGGCCTGCAGACGCATCACCACCATCTCCGCCTCGGCCTCGTCGGAATCGCAGGGCATGACACGCACCGGGTCACCCTGGCCGAGTTCACTGAACAGCTTCTTCTCGTGAAGTTTCGGATTGCTCGCGATCAGCGCATTCGCCGATGCGAGAATCGCCTGACTCGAGCGATAGTTCTGCTCGAGCTTGATCACGCGCAATTGCGGATAATCGGTACCGAGCCGCTCCAGATTCGCGAGGGTCGCGCCTCGCCAGCCATAGATCGATTGATCGTCGTCGCCCACGGCGGTGAACGCGGCACGCGGGCCCGTCAACAGCCGCATCAATTCGTACTGGCAGGCATTCGTGTCCTGGTACTCGTCGACGAGCAGGTAGCGCAACTTCTCGCGCCAGCTGGCAAGCGCCTCGCTGTCGCGCTGGAGCAGTTCGACCGGCAGGCGAATGAGATCGTCGAAATCGACCGCCTGATAGGCCGTCAGCGTGGCGGCGTACTCTCGATAGGCACGGGCGATGCGATGCGTCTCGTCATCCTCCGATTCGGCCGCCGCACGTTCCGGATCGATCAGCGCGTTCTTCCACAGCGAGATGCGGCTTGCCGCATCTCGCGACGCGCGTCGGTCGGTACTGCCCAGCGCCTGCTGCAGTATGCCTTGCGCGTCGTCGCTGTCGAGAATCGAGAACGTGCGCTTGAGTCCGAGCCGATGTGCGTCGGCGCGTAACATGCGCACGCCTAGCGAATGGAACGTGCATACGATCGGCTGCTGCTTGGGGTTCTTCGCCAGCAACGGCTTGAGGCGCTCGGCCATTTCGCTCGCCGCCTTGTTGGTGAACGTGATTGCCGCAATGGTCGCCGGCAACTGACCCGATGCGACGAGATGGGCGATCTTCTGCGTGATCACGCGTGTCTTGCCGCTGCCGGCGCCGGCAATGACCAGACAGGGCCCATCGAGATGATGTACCGCCTGGCGTTGCGGTTCGTTGAGCGAATGATTCGACATCGGTTGCGGCAGACACGATCAGATTTCGGCAGGGTCGATCTCCAGCTGCCAGCGCAGGCGGGGCGTCGAGGACGGAAGCAACGGCAGCCAGTGCGCAATGCATTGATGCAACGCTGAACGCTCGTGGCTTTCAAACAGGAGTTGGGCCCGTGCCCGACCAGCGAGTCGGGCCAGCGGCATGGGAACGGGATCGTACACCGTTACCCGATCGAACCCGCCGCGCAACGCATGTCGCGCGTCGACCAGGAACCGGATCGCCTCGGGCTGCGAATCGCCCTCCACTTTCAGCAATGCCTGATGACTGAATGGCGGCAACGCGGCCATGCGTCGTTGTTCGAGCTGGGCGGCGGCGAAGCCATCGAAATCGTGTGCGATCAGCGCCGAGAAGATCGGATGTTCAGCGAACCGCGTCTGCACGATGACGCGCGCAGGCATGTTGCCGACGTGCCTGCCGGCACGACCCGCGACCTGCATCAGCGTCGCGAACAGTCGTTCGGGTGCACGAAAATCCGAGGCGAACAGGCCGCCATCGGCGTCGAGCACCACCACGAGATTGAGATTGCGAAAGTCGTGACCTTTCGTGAGCATCTGGGTACCGACGATGAGATCGAGCTCGCCGCCGTGGATGGACTCGAGCAACTGGTCGGTCGCGCCGCGGCGGCGCGCGATATCGCGATCGAGTCGTCCGACGCGCGCGCCGGGAAAGGCGGCCCGCAGGACTTCCTCG
>JBGSTN010000490.1:0-8100 GCA_041736455.1 Burkholderiaceae bacterium
CACCAGAGGTGCAAGGCGGCGGGCGGCCCCTCGTCGAGCAACCACGGCAACGTGACCAGGCTGTCGGCCAGGAGATCTCGGACCGCACGAACCACCAGTTCGCGGCGCCGCTCGGTGATGTCATCGAGCAGCAGTTCCCAATCGCGTCCCAGCAGGCGCGCGGCTTCGTGCTCACCCGTTTCGTGCCGAACCAGCAGTTCGATCATGGCGGGCAGGAGGGCGGAAATGCGTGAGGACAAACTGTCGTCGTTGCAGAGGCAGGCGGTCACGGCGCGCGAAACAGGGTCCGCCGCATTCGTTGCGTCGCTGACCTCGAGCCGATTGGCCAGCCAGCGCCGAACGATGTCGGTGCGCACCAGCACGCGTCCATGCCGGTAGGCAGCCATCGGCGGGTTGGCGCCGCGCGCATATTCACGGCCTGCAAAGTCGATGACGAGGTCATCGATACGCCGCGAGCCGGCACGTTCGGCCAGAACGAATTCTGGATGACCGAAACGCTTCAAGCCGGCACCGTAGACGAGCCCTCGATCGACGAGCGCGGCATCGATGCCAGCCTCGTCGAATGGCTCGATGCCTTTGCCTATCGGTAGTGGGCCGTAGTTTCGTTCATCGTCATCGAGCAGCGCTTCCCACAGCGTCTCGCGTTGCCCGATCCACGCGATGACACTGGCGCGATCGGGCACGACGCAATCGGCGATCTCGCTCTCCCACCGATACAGTTCGCGCAGGCCGAGAAGGTAGTTGCAGAGCGATGCCTCGCGGGCATGAATGGCGTCGGCAAGGTCGCAATTGGCCTGGACTGCCACCACCAGACTCGCCTTCGACGGCGAATCGTGAAGCGATCCGTCGGCTGGCGGCTTCACATCAATCGACGTAGCGACGGGTCGCGCGGCGCCGACCCGGACGCGACTTCTGGATGACGACACCCCGGACCGGCGTCAGGTCCGGAATCGATTCGGCGGGCTCATTCTCATCGAGTGTGCGCAGTGCCCAGCCGCCATCCAGCCGGACGAGCTGGCGCAACATCCAGTCGTCGCGCCAGTGGGCCAGCACGTAGGCACCGTCGTTGGCGAGGCCTTCGGGTTCGATGATCACGATATCGCCATCATCGAATTCGGGCTGCATCGAATCGCCGAGCACCATCAGTGCGAACGATTCGGCCGACGAGCAGGCATCGAAGGCGGCGTCGGTCGTTTCAGCGGGCACGTCGGTCGGCAAGTCCCGCGCCGGCGTGATCGGAATGATCCGGCGGCTGACCGGCTTCCACCCGGCCGGTGCGGCAGGTGCAACGCCTTCGTCGGCCCCCGGTGTGCTCATATGTAGAGACAGATATCGGATTCGCCCGCGAAACCCATGAACATCGTGGCTCCGCCGAATTCGACCCCATCGATGAATTCGCTCTGCTTGAAGTCGAACAGGTCGACCGTCATCTGGCACGCGATGAACTTGACACCCGACTCGATGCAAACGTCGCGCAGCTCCTTGACCGAGGCAACGCCCTTGTCGCTCATCTTCTTCTTCATCATCGCTGTGGCCATCGCTTCGACACCCGGGAGTGCCTGAACGAATACCGGCATCGGCACGGGCATCGGCATCGCGGGATTGCCCAGCGGGCTGATGCGGATGCCGCTCAGATCCTTGCGGAGCAATTGCAGACCATAGAAGGTGCAGAAGACCTGCACTTCATAGTCGAGCGCCGCCGCTGTCGAGGCGAGGATCATCGGCGGGTAGACCCAATCGAGGGTTCCCTTGGTGGCGATGATCGCCATCTTCTTGCCAGTCATTTTGGGCTCGCTTGTTCTTCGGTTGAGAGAGTGTCGGATCGTTTCAGCGCTTGCGCAGGAAGAACACGAAACTGCCGGCTTCCTGGCCGGTTTCGAGCAAGGCATGACCGGTCTGCTTGGCGAAGGCTTCCATGTCCTTGACCGAGCCGGAGTCGGTCGCGCAAACCTTCAGCACCTCGCCCGAAGCGAGGTCATTGAGTGCCTTCTTGGTCTTGATGATCGGCAGCGGGCAATTGAGGCCGCGTGCGTCGAGTTCTTGTTTGAATTCCATTAACGTCTCCGTCATGATCAGCGTGGATCCCCAGGCGTGGGGCTGTGCCCGTGCAGCACTGCAAAGGGTTTTACGGTGTGCACCGGGTTGCGTCCATACCCGCAAAGAGGAGCGCGCGTTACCCGGAAGGATAGGTTGCAACTACGGCAGATGGACACCGCGTTGTTTCTCAGTAGCCGCCCTTGCCGAACGGCTTGGGCAAGCCGGCGACACGTACCGCCTGGCGCGCCGGTTGCATCGGGAACAAGTCGTAGAGCAACTTCTTCCAGTCGCGATCGGGCGCGCTCGCTTCGAAATCGCGCACCATCGCGCGAAAGTTCGGCGTCTGGCCCTGCTCGCGATACTGGTCGCGCAGGTAGGCGATCACCTCCAGATGATCATCGCCGAGTTCGATGCCTTCGGCGGCTGCGATGACCTGCGCCGCCTCGTCGCTGAAGTCGGGCTCGAGCAGGAAGCCTTCATCATCGGCCTCCCGCGCGATCCCGTTGATCATGTATTCCATTGTCGAGTCCTGTGTCAGAACGATTTGGACCAGGCGATGCCGAACAGGTTCTCCTCCAGGCGGATGTCTGCCTCGCCGCCGCCGAATGCGGGCGGAATCGAGTTCTGTCCGCGCACGGTCTTGCCGAATGCATGCGTGTACATCGCGGTGATTTCGGAGCCGCCACCGAGCGACCAGGTGGTTCCCAGCGACAGATGGTCCTGGATGACGCCCGGTGCCAGGATGTTGAAGAAGGTCTGGCCGGCCGGTACCGGCTGCTGCGCATGGCTGTATCCGCCGCGCAGGACCAGGGTCGGCGTCGCACGCCACGAAACGCCTAGCTTGAACACATTGATCGAGTTCCAGCCGAAACCGGGCCCGTCGGTGGAGCCGAGCAGTTGGCCGGCAAACAGGCCGTTGATCGTGTTGCCGGTCGGATTCGACTTGCTGTATTCGATGCGCTGGAAGTCGAGTGCCACGATCAGCGTCTCCGACAATTTGGCTGCTGCACCCAGACCATAGGTAGCCGGAATATCGAAATCGCCCTGATCGGAGAACAGCCCCGAGTATTCATCGAACTTCGACATGCGCGTGCGCGTCTGATAGGTAGCCCCGAGCGTCAGCATGGGCGTCACTTCGCCGGTCCAGCCGATGCGCAAGCCGTAACCGGTCGACCTGGAGTTGCCACGATCGGTGAGGTTGGCGGGATCGCTCGACAAACCGAAGGCGCCGAATGGCCCGAGGCCGGTCGCCTCGAACTGCTGATAGGCGAGATTGAGCGCCACGCCCACGGCCTGGCCCGGCGCGAAACGCCAGGCAATCGTGGGCGAGATGAACAACTGCGTGAGGTCGACGCCGGCCGGGCTGCTGCCGCCCATCGAACGGAACGGCGAGATATCGTATTGCGTGTTCATGCCGCCGTTGCCATAGACCGACACACCCGCCGAGAGATCCGTCGACAGCATCCGGTTCAGGCCGAACTCGGGCACGTAGAAATTCGACTTGCCGTTGCCATCGTAGGTGCCATCGAGGGACGGCACGTTGAACGAGGCGACGCCACTGTTGCCGCTGATGGTTGCTTCACGATCGGGACGGAACAGCGTGACGCCGAGATCGAAGCGATCGCCGACGAAGACCATGCCGGCGGGATTCGTCGCTGCCGCGAGCGCATCCTGAGGCAAGGCGATACCGACGCCGGCCATGCCGGCGGACCTCATGCCATAGCCGTGCGCGAAGTAACCATTGGTCGCGTTGGCCGCGATCGGTGAAATGAGCGCCGCCACTGCAAGCAGCAGTCGGCCGTGTCGTGGAGTCATTCCGTCTCTCTTCTCGTGTCGTTGTTGTTCGACATCGTGAGTCGATGTCGTGTGCGCTCTGCCACGTCATGTTGGGTGGCGCGCCGGTCCTCGTCTATTACCCGAACCGACAGCAGCGGCTACCCGGTCGAGGGATCGGGCTAGTCGCTTCGGGCTATTCCAAACGAGCAGGGCGACGGCGCAGCGTCGGCCCGCCAGCGTTGACCGGGAGACCGAGGCGCACTTTACTGCGTGTGTCGTGTTTCAGTCGTTGCGACTGATGTTCGAACGGGAGTTGCCCAGCAGCCCGGCTGCCGCGATCGGTGGATAACGACGCAACGCCGATTCATCCGGCTCGGTTCCCCATCCCGGTCGATCGGGCACGATCAGGTGGCCGTTCTCGAATTCGGGTTCATGCGTGAACAATTCGTGATCCCAGGCAATGCGATCGATGTCGACTTCCATGATGCGCAGGTTGGGCACCGCGGCACAGAAGTGCGCGTTCATCATCGTGCACAGGTGGCCGTAGAAGTTGTGGCAGGCCACGTTGACCTCATGCGCCTGTGCGGCGGCCGCGATCTTCATCGATTGCCAGACTCCGTTCCATGGCGTGTCGACGATCGCGACGTCCAGCGCCTGCTCTCGCAGGAACGGCAGAAACTGCTGCACGCCGATCAGCGTTTCGCAGGAGGCGATCGGATGCGGACTGCGGGAGCGAATGTGAGCCAGCGCCTGCGGGCTCAACGAGTCGATCTCGACCCAGAAGATATCGAGATGGGCGATCTCGCGCAGGATCTTCAGGAAGCCTTCGGTCTTGGCGTTGAAATTGAGGTCGAGCAGGATGTCGACATCGGGCCCGGCGGCGTCGCGCATGACTTCCAGGTGTTCGCGCAGGCCTTTCAGCGTCTTGCGGTCGATGTTCAGTTCGGGCGCGAACGGCTTGCCGAATCCGGCAGCCCAGCCGAGGATCTTGCCGTCTTCATACCGCCAGATGTTGGTCTTGAGGGCGGTGAATCCTTTTTCGCGAACTTCCCGCGCCAGCGCGCGGACGCCGTCGATGTCGGTGATGACCGGCTGGTAATGCGGCACCCGGCCCGCCCGCCAGGTCACGCAGTGCGACCAATAGACGCGCAGGCGATCGCGGATCTTCCCGCCGAGAAGTTCGTGGCATGGCACGCCGAGCGTTTTCGCCTTGGCATCCAGCAGCGCGTTCTCGATGGCGCCCAGCGCCTGGCCGATCACTCCCCCGGAGCCAGGCCGAGTCAGGCAGAACAACTCTTCGCGAATGCGTTCGTGCTGCATCGCCGACTGTCCGACGACGCGGGGCGCCAACTCGCGAATCACCGCGCCGACACCCGGCGAACCAAAACCTTCGTCGAACTCGCTCCAACCGATCACGCCCTCTTCGGTGGTGATCTTCGTGAAGTAGTAGTTGCGCCAGCCTGCACTGCAGGAGAGCGTTTCCACTGCACGTATCCGGGCCCTCGTCGTCATGGCAAGCTCCTCGTTGAAAAAGGAAATCGGATCGGAACACGGAGCGTGCGACGCCCGTCGGTCATCAAGCCGGGTGTTGTGCGTTGCGCACCGTGATCTGGGTATTCAGTGTCCAGAAGTCGTACAGGACGCCGACGAGAAAGAAGCCACCGGTGAACAGGTAAAGGATACCGGTGAACCATTTGCCCAGATACATCCGGTGGATACCGAACAGGCCGAGAAAGGTGAGCAGCACCCAGGCGACCGAATAATCGTAGCGACCTGTCCGGAAGCGCAGGTCGGCTTCACGATCCATCGCGGGGATCAGGAACAGGTCGATGATCCAGCCGATCAGCAACAGTCCCAGTGTGAAAAACCAGATCGTGCCGGTGACGGGTCTGCCGTAGTAGAAACGATGGGCGCCGAGAAATCCGAAGATCCAGAGCAGGTAGCCGATCGATTTGCGATGGGTATCGCTGCTGCCGTGGGAAGCGGGCGCAATCTGAGTATCCATGAGAGAAGAGCCTTTGAACGACGTGAACGAAGCGGGATTCCGATCTCGAGGACCGGAGACCGGAGAACGTGACGCGAATACGAGGCCTGATGCGGGCCAGGCCCGATGCGGGAGCGGCAATTCCGGGACCGCGTGAACCGCGTCGGTACGACCATGACCCGTGCCGTTCGCCTGGGTCGATGCATCGAATCGGTCGGTTCGATGATAAACGTTACCGCGTCACGCGGCATGCGGCGGATAGTCGGGCCGTCGCTCGAGCGCTCGCGTGCGCACCGCACGTTTGTCGAGCTTGCCGGTGCCTCCGCGTGGCAAGGGCTCGTGCGTCAGCCAGATGCGTTCTGGAATCTTGAAACCCGCCAGCGTCGTCATCAGACGATCGCGCAGCGCGACGAGATCGAGCGGCTCGCCTGCCCCCGGATAGATCATCGCGCCGACCGTCTCGCCGAGACGCTCGTCGGGCACGGAGAAGACACTGACCTCCTCGACGCCATCTTGACGATGGATCGCGTTCTCGACCTCCAGGCACGAGATGTTTTCACCGCCGCGAATGATGATCTCCTTGATGCGGCCGACGATGTAGAGAAAGCCGTCCGCGTCGAAGCGACCCTGGTCACCGGTATGGAACCAGCCGTCTGCGGTGATCGCAGCGGCCGTGGCATCCGGCTTGCCGAGGTAGCCCGCGAAATTGCCCGGCGACTTGATCATGATCTCCCCCAACTCCCCCTCGGCCGCGACCGAATCATCGGCGGCGCGGATCTCGATCTGGGTGACTGGAGGGGTGGTGCGCCCGGTCGAAGCCGGCCGCCGAACGTAGTCGTGCATCGAGATCTGCGCGCCCAGTGCATTGGTTTCGGTGAGTCCCCAGCCGCCGGCAGGCGAGATCGCGGGAAAGGCTTCGTACTGCTCGGCAACGTGCTGCTCCGGACGTTTGGCGCCACCCGTGCCGATCTGCAGGACAGTGGCGAGATCGTCCGGGCCCGCCGCCAGCACCAGTTCGTGCGTCATCGTGGGCACACCGGAGATGTGCGTGATCCTTTCGCGTCGAATGATGTCTACCGCGGCAACCGGATCCCAGCGATCCATCAGCACGACCGCACGGCCACCGGCCATGCCGTGCAGCAGGCAGGCATGCATCGCGGTGACGTGGAACAGTGGCAAAGGCGTCAGGATCCTCGCGGGTGTGGCGGCGAGCTGTGCCAGCACGGGACGCAGCTCGATCGACATCTCGAGGACGAACGCCCACGACAGGATCGTACTGAGCACGCTGCGGTGCGTGAGCATCACGCCCTTGGGTTCGCCGGTGCTTCCGGACGTGTACATCACGCAGAAGTTGGCATCCGGATCCACGCCGCGTCGGGGGATGGACACCGATCCGGACGCCGATGCCGATCGCGCGATCAGCGCGTCGAGACCGACGTCGGCATCGGTCTGCGATCCGTCGATGCCGACCAGCACCAGATCCAGCCCGGCGCGCAACGGCAACAGACGTTCGAGGCGACGCGCGTCGCAGAACACCACGCGTGCGCCGGCATCGCGCAGTGCATAGTCGAGTTCGCCTGTCTGCCACCAGGCATTGAGCGGAACGGCCGTCGCACCGGTCGCCGTGATCGCGAGGAAGGCAAGTACCCACGGTATCGAGTTGCGCATCGCGATCGCCACATGGTCGCCGGGCCCGATGCCGTAGTCGCTCGCGAGCGATTGTGCGAGCTTGGTGACCTGTGCCCAGGTCTCGTCGTAGGTCAGTCGCCGGTCACCGTGGATCAGGCATTCGCGCGGCCCGAATTCGGCACAGCGATCAGCGAGGAAATCGCTCAGCGATTGATTCGAAGCAGCGAAGACGCGCGGGTAATGAATGCCACGAATGGTTGCCGCTTCGACGGCAAAGGGGCCACCACGCGCGAGTTTGCTTGCGACTGCGGCGTCGAACTCGGCTTTCGACACAGGGGCGAATTCAAGCACGTTGTCTCCTTTGTTGTCGGGCGAACCGGTGTCACCTGCCGCCGGACATCACCGGGCGATCATGGTCGCGGCTGCATTTTACTGGCAATCATCGCGATCACCTGATCGGCGACGTCGGGCGCCAGGCAGTCGACACGCTCGCAATGCGGCATGCTGCGCAGCCATGTCAATTGTCGCTTGGCGAGCTGGCGCGTGGCGGCGATCCCCTGCTGGATCATTGCCTCGAATTCGTCGCTTGGAGGGCGGGATCCGCCGCGTGTCGGCAGGCCGGATTTCGACCGGCCCGACGCAGCCGCGTCATCACCATCGCCATCGGATGCGGC
>JBGSTN010000703.1:0-7356 GCA_041736455.1 Burkholderiaceae bacterium
GGCCTGCATCAGGCCCTGCGCGAGTTCGGCAAGCGTGAAGCCCAGCACGTCGCGCTGCGCAGCGGTGACGCCGGCAACGCGATGATCGCGATGCCAGGCCTGTATGGCGCGACCCTGCTCGGGTGCCTCGATCCAGAGCAGCATTTCGGCAAAGTCGTGCAGCAGTGCAGCCTCGTAGATCACCGCAACGTCGGGATCCTGACGCTGAGCGCAGAACGTCGCCGCAAAACGCGCGGCACGCAGCGAGCGGCGCATGATCTTCCGGACTGCGTCGAGGGCCTCCGCGTCGCCGGCGAGTATGTCTTCCAGCACAGGCAGTGCGGAGTAACGTTCGTAGAAACGGCGAATGCCGATCATCAGGATCGCCGCCGTGACCGTCTCCATTTCCGTCACGATTCGACCAGGATGCCTGGCGCGCAGCGCATTGGCATCGATGAGGACATGCAACGTCATCATCGGGTCGTCGAGAATGACATCCGTCAACTGCTGGGCGTCGACCTTGTCGGTATCCTCTCCCAGTCGCGCGAGCTGTACGGTAGTCTGCCTGAGCACGGGCAGTTCAACGGCCTGAAAGCGCCGCTCCCAATCCATGCGCGTGAGCGAGCGCGCGGGTCTCGGTGTCGAGAGAGGCGGTTCAGACATGCGTTGGTTCTCGGAGTTGTATCGACAAAGCAACGTGAGACGTCAGTTTGTGTTTCGGACCGGCACGGTGAAAAGCGAGTAGAAACATGCGCAGCACGTCGAACTTGGTCGTCAAACGGCACCGCTATGCAGCATCATCGCCCCTTGTCGGCGCAAGTGATCGCCGGATAAGTGCGGTTTGAACCGACTATCCGACTCAATCGACCACTGATCGGGTCAGGAACGAATTTCGCAATGGTAAGTTTGCGACGTGGTCGTGTGACGTTAACGTCAACGACCGAATTCCTTGGTGGTCGGCAAACGACCACAGCAGTCAACGTCACTCAAGCAATATCGTTTACGCTAGAGATCGTCGAACTTATTCACGCCCAGCCAGCGAGTTTTCGACGAACCGAACTCCCTTGATACTTTTTCGACGGCGCCCCGACACATTCGATTCAACGTCTTGATGATCTAAACAGTTCGAGTCTTTTCGCGGCCCGCCATGGTCCTGAACCATTGCAACAGGAGGTTCACAGTGAATCTGTTCGATACGTATAGAGAAACATACGTCAAAGCCCGCGACGAGGAAATGTCACTCCTCGAATACCTCGATCTCTGCGCCAAGGACAAGATGGCATTCGCATCTGCCGCCGAGCGCATGCTGTCCGCCATCGGTGATCCCGAAATCATCGATACTCGCAACGACCAGCGACTTTCCCGCCTGTTCTCGAACCGGGTGATCCGCCGCTATCCCGCCTTCAAGGATTTCTACGGGATGGACGACGCGATCGCGCAGATCGTCTCGTATTTCAAGCATGCCGCGCAAGGCCTCGAAGAGCGCAAGCAGGTGCTCTACCTGCTCGGTCCCGTGGGCGGCGGCAAGTCATCGATCGCCGAAAAGCTCAAGGCGCTCATGCAGGCGTATCCGATCTATGCGCTGAAGGGCTCGCCGGTCAATGAATCGCCGCTCGGTCTGTTCAATCCGGAGCGCGAGGGCGACGCGCTGGAAAAAGAGTACGGCATCCCGAAGCGCTACCTCACCGGCATCATGAGCCCGTGGGCGATCAAGCGGCTCGAGGAGTTCGAAGGCGATATCACCCGGTTTCGGGTTGTCCGCGTGCAGCCGTCGGTGCTAAAACAGGTTGCCATCGCCAAGACGGAACCTGGCGACGAAAACAATCAGGACATCTCGTCGCTGGTCGGCAAGGTCGATATCCGCAAGCTGGAACTGCTCTCGCAGGATGACCCGGACGCCTACAGCTATTCGGGTGGATTGTGCCTCGCCAACCAGGGCCTGCTCGAATTCGTCGAGATGTTCAAGGCACCCATCAAGATGCTTCACCCTTTGCTCACCGCCACGCAGGAAGGCAACTTCAAGGGCACCGAGGGTTTCTCCGCGATCCCGTTCCAGGGCATGATCCTGGCGCACTCTAACGAGTCGGAATGGACGACGTTCCGCAACAACCGGAACAACGAGGCCTTCCTCGATCGCATCTACATCGTCAAGGTGCCCTATTGCCTGCAGGTTTCCGAAGAGGTCAAGATCTACGAGAAACTGCTCGCCAACAGTTCATTGTCCAAGGCGCCTTGCTCACCGGGCACCCTGCCGATGATGGCGCAGTTCGCCACGCTGAGCCGCCTCGTCGAACCCGAGAATTCCAGCATCTTCACCAAGATGCGCGTCTACGACGGTGAAAACCTCAAGGATGTCGAACCCAATGCCAAGTCGGTCCAGGAATACCGGGATTACGCCGGTATCGACGAAGGCATGACCGGTGTTTCCACACGCTTCGCCTACAAGGTGCTGTCGAGCGTCTTCAATTTCGACCAGACCGAGGTGGCCGCCAACCCGGTGCACCTGATGTACGTGCTCGAAATGCGGATCATGCGCGAGCAGCTGCCCGAAGATACGCAGCGTCGGTATCTCGAATTCATCAAGGGCTATTTGAGCCCGCGATACGCCGAGTTCATCGGCAAGGAGATCCAGACCGCCTATCTCGAATCCTACTCGGAGTATGGCCAGAACATCTTCGACCGCTATGTAACCTACGCCGACTACTGGATCCAGGACGAAGACTATCGCGATCCTGAAACCGGCGAGAGTTTCGACCGGGCGCAGCTCAACGGCGAACTCGAGAAGATCGAGAAGCCGGCCGGTATCGCCAATCCGAAAGACTTCCGCAACGAGATCGTCAACTTCGTGCTGCGCGCCCGGGCCAACAACGCGGGCAAGAACCCGGCATGGACGAGTTACGAGAAACTGCGTGAAGTGATCGAGAAGAAGATGTTCTCGAATACGGAAGAGCTGCTGCCGGTCATCTCGTTCAACGCCAAGTCGTCGTCGGAAGAACAGAAGAAGCACGACAGCTTCGTCGCGCGGATGGTCGACAAGGGCTACACCGAGAAGCAGGTCAGGTTGCTGTGCGAGTGGTATCTGCGTGTCCGCAAGTCGCAGTAGGAAGTCCGTGGCAGGGAGTCCGTATGTCGGAGCCCGTAGTTCGGAGTCGGCGGTGGGGAATCCGTAGTCGAGACGTCGAAGTCGCTCGGAATCCACCATCGGTCGAAGTCCGCAGAAGTTCAGCAGCCAATGTTGTTTCTGGGAGAACCGCGTGTCCGTAATCATCGACAGGCGTCTTAACGATCGCAACAAGAGCGCAACCAACCGGTCGCGCTTCATGCGACGCTATAAGGGTCAGATCAAGCGCGCCGTCTCCGACATGGTCGGCGAACGCTCGATCAAGGACATGGAAAAGGGCGGGTCGGTGCGCATTTCGCGCAAGGACATCGCCGAGCCGCAGCTTCGCCATGGTTCGGGCGGCGACCGCGAATTCGTTCTTCCGGGCAACAAGGAATTCAATCCGGGCGACCAGCTCGAACGACCGTCCGGCGGCGGCAAGGGCAATGGCAAGGGCGACGCGGGTGAAGGGGGCGAGGGCGAGGACGATTTCGTGTTCACGCTGTCACGTGAAGAATTCATGAACATCTTCTTCGACGACCTCGAATTGCCACGCCTGATCCGCACCTACGTCGGCGATATCAAGGAAACGAAACCTCAACGCGCCGGCTATACCCGTCAGGGGGCTCCGACCAATCTCTCGGTGCTGCGAACCATGCGCAGCGCGATCGGCCGGCGTGTCGCATTGACCGGCGACAAGAAGCGACGGCTCGAAGCGGCCATTGCCCAGCGTGAGCAGGAAACCGATCTTGCGGCACAGGCGCTGCTCGACGCCGAGATCGCCATGCTCAAGCGGCGTATCGGCAATGTGCCGTTCCTGGACGACATCGACCTGCGCTATCGGCACCGGATCATGGTGCCCAAGCCGATGAGTCAGGCCGTGATGTTCTGCCTGATGGACGTGTCGGCGTCGATGGATGAATTCAAGAAAGACCTGGCCAAGCGTTTCTATACCCTGCTCTACCTGTTCCTGTCGCGCAAGTACGAAAAAGTCGAAGTCGTGTTCATCAGACACACCGACGATGCCGAGGAGGTCAACGAAGAACGGTTCTTCAACGATCGCAAGACCGGCGGCACCGTCGTGTTCTCGGCCCTCAAGCTGATGCGCGAGATCATCGACGAGCGCTATTCGCCGTCGGACTGGAACATCTACGGCGCACAGGCCTCGGACGGCGATGCCTTTGGCGCCGATCCCGAGAAGAGCCGCGGCTTTCTCGAGGACAAGCTGCTGCCATTGACGCGTCACTTCGCCTATATCGAAGTCACCGAACAACGCAGCCTGCGGCTTTCGACGCTGTCCAATGCCTACAGCCGCATCGATTGCGGCCACTTCGCGATGGTGGAGGTCGAGGAACATCGCGACATCTACCCGGTATTCCGCGAGCTCTTCGCCCGTCGCGGCAAAACGGTGAACACATGACTACCAGCAAGCTATTGTCGACCGGGTCCGACTGGACGTTCGACCTGATCGAACGCTACGACCGCGCCATCGGCGAGATCGCGGTCAACGAGTTCGGCCTCGACTGCTATACCAACCAGATCGAGGTCATCGCATCGGAGCAGATGCTCGACGCCTATGCCTCGGTCGGGTTGCCGATCAGCTATCCGCACTGGTCGTTCGGCAAGGAGTTCATCGCCAACGACCGCGCCTACCGGACGGGTGCTCGGGGCCTGGCCTACGAGATCGTGATCAACTCCGATCCCTGCATCGCCTACCTGATGGAAGAGAATTCGATGCCGTTGCAGGGGCTGGTCATCGCCCATGCCTGCTATGGCCACAACTCGTTCTTCAAAGGCAATTACCTGTTCCGGCAATGGACCAATGCCGATGCGATCATCGACTACATGGTGTTTGCGCGGCAATACGTGCTCGACTGCGAGGAGCGCTACGGCGTGGCCGAGGTCGAAGAGACGCTGGACGCCTGCCATTCGCTGATGGATTTCGGCGTGAGCCGCTATCGCCGTCCCAAGCCGCTGTCGGCGCTCGAAGAACGTGCGCGCAACCGGGAACGCGAAGCCTATTCCTGGAGCCGGCACGACGAGATCTGGCGCACCGTGCCGACCAAGACGAAGGACGGCGACGTGGCCGTCGACCCCGGCTTTCCGGGCGAGCCCCAGGAGAATCTGCTCTACTTCATCGAGAAGTATTCACCCCGGTTGCAGCCATGGCAGCGCGAGATCGTCCGCATCGTCCGCAAGATGGCCCAGTATTTCTACCCGCAGGGGCAGACCAAGGTGATGAATGAGGGCTGGGCGACCTTCTGGCACTACACATTGCTCAATCGCCTGTACGACAAGAAACAGGTCGATGACGGCTTCATGATCGAGGTGCTCGCCTCGCATACCAACGTGGTCGCACAGCGCGGCTTCGACCAGCGCGGCTACGGCGGCATCAATCCCTACGCGCTCGGTTTCGCGATGTTTTCCGATATCAGGCGGATCTGCGAACATCCGACGCCCGAAGACAAGCTTTGGTTTCCCGACATCGCCGGTGGTGACTGGCGCAAGGTGCTCGACTTTGCCATGCGCAACTACAAGGACGAGTCCTTCATCGGCCAGTATCTTTCGCCCAAGCTGATCCGCGATTTCCACCTGTTCGCCATCGCCGACCACGAAGACGACGAGTACCTGAAGGTAGACAGTATCCACAACGAGGCCGGCTATCGTCAGGTGCGGCGACTACTCACCCAGCAATACAACCGCGATAGCCAACTCCCCGACGTTCAGGTCGTCCGCTACGAAAAGGATGGCGATCGAAGCCTGACGCTGGCGCACAGGGTGCTGCGCAAACGGCCTCTGAACGAAGAGTCCGAGCGTGTTCTCTGGAACGTGCAGCGGCTGTGGGGTTTCAAGGTCGTCCTGGAGACGATCGACGAGACGGGTGATGTCGTGCGGACGCAGGACTTTGCTGACTGAAGGGAGTACTTACTCCGGTCGCGGCTGTCATACTGGTATGCTGAACGGTTCCGGAGGTCCCCATGTCGTCCCAGTCCCGCCCTATCGCCCGTGACGACGCCCCGGCGCCGACGGGTTTTCCCGAGCTCCCGAACGGCCCGTTGTCCATCGATGTGATCTCGGACGTCGTCTGTCCCTGGTGCTACATCGGCAAGCGGCAACTCGAAACGGCCCTGACGCAATGGCGGGCGGCGCATCCGGATTCTGCGACGCCGGTCGTGCGCTGGCACCCGTTCCAGCTGAATCCCGATTTGCCCGTCGATGGCGTGCCGCGCGAGCAGTATCTGCGCGCGAAGTTCGGCAGCAGCGACACGGGCGCGATCTACGATCGGGTTCGACAGGCGGCCGGAGCCGTCGGTCTGGCCCTGGACCTGGACAGTATCGCCCGCCAGCCGAACACCGTTCGCGCTCACGCGCTGATCTCGTTCGCCCAGGATAGCGAGCAGGACACGCTGGTCGAACGACTGTTCGAGGCCTATTTCATTCAAGGCTGTGACCTGACCCAGGAAGACGTATTGATCGGCGTCGCCCGTGCCGGTGGCCTGCCCGAACCATTGATCGAAGCCGCGATCACCGACGACAGCGTGCATGAGACGATCCGCACGGCCGATGCGCACGCGCGCGAACTCGGCGTGCAAGGCGTGCCTTTCTTCATCTTCAACCGGCAACTTGCCGTCAGTGGCGCGGCTGGCGCCGACACATTGCTGCGCGCGATGGAACGTGCGCTCGAAGGCCCTGCAAACGAGGCCGGCGAGGACTCGGAGGCAGACGACGAATAAGCAGACGACGAATCGTAGAAAGCGCGAAAAAAAGCCCCGGACCTGACTGCGGCCCGGGGCTTAGACGGCGCACGGTTGCGCGCCGCCCGATTCGTACGGATGTCGCCTATTGCGTGTCGAAAGCGGCCGTCGCGACAGGAGCACCCAAACCGAGTGCGCCAGCCGGAACGCCTTCCGCCCGGGCGTCCGTGCCGATCCGAACCGCTGCCGGTACTGCCCGCTCGGGACGAACAGACAGGAACGCACAGATCACCGCAGCGAGGTAAGGCACCGACTGCAGCGCCAGGATCCACATCCAAAGCGCACTCTCGAAGTGATCAGGCTTGCGGGTCAACAACATCCCCACGATGCAGAACATCATCGCGAAGAACAACGCGCCTTCCTCACGAACCATGCCGAGCGCGCGACCGATGTTGGCGAACCAGCCCGCTATCGGACCGCGCACGGCAGCAGGTGCAGCGACCGTCGTGTCAGCTACCACGACCTTGGAGGCCACCTGGTCGATCGTTCCGGGCTGCGCCACCAGAGCCGTCGCTGCCGACG
>JBGSTN010000520.1:0-4423 GCA_041736455.1 Burkholderiaceae bacterium
TTCTGGCAACTCGATCGCGCCGCGCAGAAGAAGGCGTTGCAGGCGCAGCTGGACCTGGCCGAATCGCGCGCACCGACAGTCGTGAACGCGGCAGCGTTGTCCCCCTCCGAGATCGACGGGCTGCCGGTATCGGCCGCGGGGCGATGGGTGCCGGAGCGCACGGTCTTCCTCGACAACCGGACGCATGCCGGCATCGCCGGCTTCCATGTCCTGACGCCGCTGCGGGTCGGCATGCTGCCCGGCGGTGAGCCGATGCACGTGATCGTCCTGCGGGGATTCGTCGCCAGTGACATTCGTGATCGCGCCGCATTGCCAAACCTGCCCGAACAATCCGGCCCGGTCACCGTTGTGGGTCAGGCGCTCGTCGAGCTGTCGCAGACCATGCTGCTGAGCGCCGACGTGGCGCCGATGCCCGAAGAACGACTGTGGCAGCGGTTCACCGTCGAGCGGTATCGAGCGTGGTCGGGCCTTTCGGTGCAGCCGTTCGTCATTCGCCAGCGCAACGACTCGCAGGACGGGTTGATCCGGGACTGGGCCATGCCCGGACTGAAGGTCGACATGCACTACGGCTATGCGGTCCAGTGGTTCGGCATCGCACTGGCCGCCGTCGTGTTCTGGGCATGGGCGACGTTCTTCCGACGCACGCGGCCCGCATCGGTGTCCGGCCGCGAGAAATCGGCAGACTGATCAGACCCCTTCGATGATCGGTGGCGGTGGCGGTGGCGGTGGCGGTGGCGGTGTCGCTGCCTTTGCCGGTGCCCATTTCTCTGCCGATGCCGGTCAGCGCGACCGATCCCCACCGCGGCCATGGTTCAACGTTCGCGCAAGGCCTCACCGGCGCGATTCAAAGGCTTGAGCAGGTACTGCAGCACGGTCTTGCGTCCGGTCAGCATCTCGACCGAGGCCGTCATGCCGGCAATGATCGGCAGCTCGCGGCCGTCGGGGGTGTTGAGGGTGCTGTCCCGAGTTCGCACGAGCACGCGGTAGTACGAGTTCTGTTCGTCGGCGACGTCGGCCACCGGGCTCGCCCCGCGTCGCTCGTCGCGCAGCGTGTCGGGACTGATGCTCTCGACCGTGCCTTCCAGTCCGCCATAGATCGCGTAGTCATAGGCACTGACCTTGACCACGGCACTCTGACCGGCATGCAGGAACGCGACGTCGGCCGGCCGCACGAAGGCCTCGACGACCAGCGAGTCTTCGCTGGGCACGATCGTCATGATCTCCTGGCCGGCCTGCATCACGCCGCCGATCGTGTTGATGCGGATCGACTTGACGGTCCCGTTCATCGGCGAGGTGATCTCCGTTCGCCGGAACGTATCCTGGCGGGCGAGCAGTGACTCGCGCGCCTGGGCGAGCTCGGTATCGAACTTGATCAGATCGGCGGCCGCATCGGCGCGGAACTTGTCGCGCCGGTCGGAGGCCTGCAGCAGCAACTCGTTCTGCTGGCGTTTCAGGCGCAGCAGTTCGACCTCGGAGACGAGTCCGCGCTCGACCATGGGTTCGGTGATCGCGATCTCGCGATCGAGCAGAGCAGCGCCCTTCTTGAGGCCGGCGAGACTGGTCTCGAGCGCGCCGGTGCGTGCTTCGAAAGCCTGGTTCTCACGCTTGGCGATATCGGGAACGGCCATCACTGCCGCAGGATACTTCGGCGTGCCGCCGTAGGCCTCGGCACGCAGTCTCGCGGCCGAGGCCGCGAGCGCAATGGTCTTGGCTTCGAGTTCGCGGAACAGGGCCGATGCCCGCGTATCGTCGATTCTCAGCAGCAACTGGCCCTTCTTCACCTGCTCACCCTCGCGGACCAGCATTTCGGTGAGGATGCCCGGATCGAGACTCTGGATCACCTGCTCACGACTGGACGGAATCACCCGCCCCTGACCGCGAGTGACCTCTTCGAGCTCGGACAGCGCCGCCCAGCCGAAGAACGTCACGAGCAGCAAGGCCATCATCGTGATCGACAGAAACGCGAGCCATGGCTTCTCACCCTGGCCGTAGGCGGGATCGGCGAGCGACGAGGTGCTCATGCGGCCGGCGCCGTGTTGATGGTGATACCCTTGGCGAGCTGTTCCATCACCTGCGCGCGCGGGCCATCGACGACGATGCGGCCGCCCTCCATCACGATCACCCGATCGACGATGTCGAGCACCGGCGGACGATGCGTGACGATCACCAGACCGCGTCGCGTGGCATGAGCGGTGGGCGTCAGCGACCATTTCGCGAGCACATCGAGAATGCCGCGCTCGGTGTTCGGATCGAGACCGGCGGTGGGTTCGTCGAGCAACGCGACGGACGGGTCGCGCAGGGCCAGACGGGCCAGCGCGACGAGTCGCTTCTGTCCGCCGGACAAGCCCATGCCGTCTTCGCCGAGCACCATGTCGAGACCGCGCGGATGGCGCGCGATCATCTGGTCGAGTCCGAACTGCTTGAGCACCCGGACGAGTGTCTCGTCGTCGGTGCGGCGATCGGTGCGCGCGAGTTCGAGGTTCTCGCGCAGCGTGCCGAGAAACAGGCGTGCTTCCTGGGGCACGAGACCGATGGCCGCGCGCAATTCGGCCGGATCGAGTTGACGCAGGTCGATGCCGTCGAAGGTGGCGAGCCCGGATTGAGGCGTATAGAGCCCAGCCAGCAGGCGCAACAGGGTCGATTTCCCGCTGCCCGTGCGTCCGAGAATGGCGATGCGTTCGCCGGCGGCAATGCCCAGATTCAGGCCACTGAAAAGATTCGGTCCCTGCGGGTCGTGCTTGAAGGTGATCGCCGACAAAGACATTGCGCCCTGCGGACGCGCGATGCTGAGATAACTCCGATCGGGTTCACGTTCCAGGGTCTTGTTCATCATCGCCTGCAGACCCGAGAAGGCCGCACGGGCCTGCTGAAGGCGTACGGCCAGCCCGGCGACCTGGGCGAGCGGTGCAATCGCCCGGCCACAGAGAATCACCGCACCGATGAGCCCGCCCATCGACAGACTGCCGGCGTGAATCAGATAGACGCCGAACACGACGGTGGCAACGGTCGTGAGCTGTTGCACGAGCGCGGTCGAGTTCATCACGAAATTGGACAGGTTGCGCGCCTTGAGCGACGACGCAGCGACCGACGCCGTGTACCACTCCCAGCGTTGCTGCATGTGGCCCAGTGCATTGTTGACCTTGAGTGTCTCGAGGCCTTCGACGGCTTCGACGGCAAGCCCCTGGCGTTGCGATCCTTCGCGCATCGATTCGAGGATGTGGCGCGCGAGCGGGCGTTGCACCGCGATGCCTGCGATCAGCACCAGTGCGGCGGCGCCCAGCGGCACGAGGGCGAGAGGCGGGGCGAACAGGCCGATCACCGCCACGAACAGGATGAAGAAGGGCAGATCGATCAGGGCGGTCAGGCTCGCGGACGTCAGGACATCGCGAATCGTTTCGAAATCGCGCAGGTTGTTCGCGAACGAGCCCGACGATGCCGGCTTCTGGATGAGCTGCATCGACATCATGCGCTGGAAGAGCCCCGAACTGATCTGCAGATCGGCGCGCTTGCCGGCGGTATCGATGAGCCAGCCGCGCAACATCCGCGCGAAGAAATCGAACAGCAATGCCAGGCCCGTGCCGACCGTCAGGACCCATAACGTGTCGTAGGTCCGATTGGGAACGACGCGGTCGTACACGTTCATCACATAGAGCGAGACGGCGATCGACAGCAGATTGACGACGAAGGTGGCCACTGCGACATGCAGATAGAAAGGGCGCAGGTCCCAGATCACCTTCCAGAACCAGGCGCGTGCGCTCTGCCGGACGGGCAGCTCCGAACGCAGGTCGGGACCCGAGCGCAGGATGACCAGCAGTGAATAACCGGCATAACCGCCTGGCAGATCACCCTCCTGAAGCTGCGCCGGATCGCTCACCAGTTTGAACGAACCGTCACGACAGGCGGCCAGCACCGGCAACTGGTCCCGCGTCAGCGTCTTGAGCGAGCCGTCGTGGCGCATGAGGCTCAATCCGCCGCCTGCCAGCGCCGCCGCGATCGAATTCATGTTCCAGCTGCCGTCACGCTCGGTCGTGACCTGCGCTCGCAGCGCGACGACCGAGATCGGCCGATGGCGTGCATGCGCCAGTTGCGACAGGCCGTCGAGCAGGTTGGATGGCGACTTGCTCATGGCAGGCGCTCCGCAAAGAGTAGGGTGAGCCGGCCGGCCGCGTACTCGATCTCGTGGCGTGACAGCGCGGCTTCGATCGTGCTGCTCTCGGCGCCGGCCTCCGCATTGGCAAGCTCGGTGTAGGCATTGAGCAGATCGAGCAGGTTACGCCTGCCGATACCGAATTGCTCGCGATAGACCTCGACGAGTTGTTCTGCGATCGCGATCTGGTCGCGCGCGATGCGTGCACGCTCGTTCGCCGTGCGCCAGGCGGCGAACGCAGACCGTTGCCCCTGGGCTATCAGTCGCTCCTCCTCG
>JBGSTN010000559.1:0-4412 GCA_041736455.1 Burkholderiaceae bacterium
TGGCGGGAGCCGTGCTCGCCCCGATCTCCGGCGTGGTGCCGACGATCGGCGTAGCCTACGTGGCCAAGGCCTTCATCACCGTGATCGGCGGTGGCACGGCCATCCTCGCCGGCACGCTGACCACCTCGATGCTGTTCGGCACGGTCAACCAGATCATCACGTTCGCGACGACCCCGGTGATTGGCGAAGTCGCGTTGCTGCTCGCTGCGATCATCCTCGTGCGGCTGCTGCCCAACGGCGTCACCGGCAGGTTCTTTCGGGGCGGCATGTGACGAAGCGTCTGCTGGACTGGACAGGTTTGCTGGCATTCGCGACGCTGGCCCTGGCGGCGATCTTCGTCCTGCCGCAACGGGTCGAGATGTTCACGCTGCTGGAAGTCACCGTCTACGTGATCATGGCGATTCTTGCGCTGTCGCTGGCCTTCGTCTGGGGCTATGCGGGCATCCTGTGTTTCGGACAGGCCGCCTTCTTCGGCCTGGGCGCCTACACCTATGCGATCGCCGTGATGAATTTCGGCGAATCGACGTCGGCGATGGTGGTGGGGGTGTTCGTGCCGGCGCTCTTTGCGGCGGCCCTCGGCTACTTCATGTTCTACAGCCGGGTGAGTGACGTCTACCTCGGCGTGATCACGCTCACGGTGTCGTTGATCCTGTTCAATCTCGTCAACTCGACCGCAGGCGATGCCTATCGCATCGGTAACGCGCCGCTGGGTGGCTTCAACGGTATCCCGTCGATCCCGACGCTCAACGTGCCGGGTGATCCCGGCACGCTGCTCGATCCGCTGCAGTTCTTCCAACTGTGCGTCGCCGCGCTCGCCCTCGTCTATTTCGGACTGCGCGCACTGCTTGATTCTCGGTTCGGCCGCCTCGTGGTCGCCGTGAAGGAAAACGAGAAGCGCGTGGAACTGCTGGGCTTCGACGCGCGACGCTACAAGCTCGGTGCATTCGTCATCGGCGGCACGATTGCGGGCCTGGCAGGCTGTCTGTTCGCCAACTGGGGGGCATTCGTCAGCCCGACCATCTTCGGCCTGGCGCAATCGGCGCAGATCATCATCTGGGTGATCGTCGGTGGCCTGGGCACACTGGTCGGACCTATCGTCGGCGCATTCCTGATCCAGTGGCTCGCGTCATGGCTGGGCGCCATGAACCTGATCAACACGAATCTCGTGCTCGGCGCGATCCTGGTGGCGTTCGTGCTGCTGGTTCCGAAGGGCCTGCTCCCGTCGGTGCGCGATCTCGCGCGCAGGACGATCTCGCGCTCGCCTGACCACGAGGAAGCGCCATGAACGAATCGGCGCCGATGCTCGAGACTCGCGGACTCGGCATCAGCTTCGGCGGCGTCCATGCGGTCAATGCAGTCGACTTCGTGCTCACCAAGGGCGAGCTGCGCTGCCTGATCGGACCCAATGGCGCGGGCAAGAGCACCTTCTTCAAGCTGCTCACCGGTCAATACCAGCCCTCGCGCGGTTAGGTGTCGATCCGCGGTCGCGACATTCGCGGCATGCAGACCCACGAGATCGCGCGACTGGGCGTCGGCATCAAGACGCAGGTGCCCAGCGTGTTCAACGGCCTCACCGTCGCCGAGAATCTGGCGGTCGCCTCTGCCCACCTGCCGTCGCGGGCGGCCCGTCAGCGATCGGACGAAACGATCGAACAGTTGCGCCTGGGCCATCTGCGAACGCGCATCGTCGGCGAACTCTCGCATGGGCAACGCCAGTGGGTCGAGCTGGGCCTGGTACTCGCCGCCGACCCGGCGCTGATCCTGCTCGACGAACCTGCCGCGGGCATGACCGACGATGAAGTCGCGCGCACGGCCGAACTGATCAGACTGATCAATCGTGACCGCACGTTGATCGTCGTCGAACACGACATGGCGTTCATCCGGATGATCGCGCAGACGGTGACCGTGTTCAATCGTGGCGAGGTATTGATCGAGGATACGGTGCAGGCCGTCCTCGCCGACAGCCGCGTGCGTGACATCTATCTGGGCAAGCAACTGTCGGCCGCGATCGATCGCGCGCCCGCGTGAAGGCAGACGAATGATCCTCACCTGCGAGAACCTGCATACCGGCTACGGACGCATTCCGGCCCTGTTCGGGGCCGGACTGTCGCTGGCCGAAGGGGAGGCGATCGGTGTCTGGGGTCACAATGGCATGGGCAAGACCACCCTGCTGAAGGCGATCATGGGGTATCTGCCGTTGAGCGCCGGATCGATACGCTTCCGCGGTTCGGACATCTCGCGTCAGCCGGTCTACAAGCGGGCACTGTCGGGCATCGGCTATGTCCCGCAGGGTCGCGAGATCTTCCCCGGTTTGTCGGTTGCCGACAATCTGCGTATCGGTTGTCGCAACGGATCGAGCGACCACGCCGCCACCATCACCGGCGTGCTCGAGCACTTTCCACGGCTGCGCACGCTGCTGGATCGGACGGGCGGCCTGCTGTCGGGCGGAGAGCAGCAGTTGCTCGCGCTTGCACGCTGCCTGTGCGGCAACCCGACGCTGCTTTTGCTGGACGAGCCGACCGAGGGTATTCAACCGTCGATCATCGAGGAGATGATCGGAACCCTGCAGGTGCTGCGCAAGTCGCATGGCCTGTCGATCGTGATCGTCGAACAGAACCAGGACTGCATCACGCAGTTGTCGGATCGTGTCCTGGTGATGCAGAAAGGCGTGATCACGAAAGCGATCGATGCCGGATGCCTGAGCGCCGAAACCGGCATGGGCTGATCTCATCACCGATTCGCTGCACGGGAACCACCGAACACGCCGACCCGATGCGAACGGACATGAATCCGTCGGCGAAGACGAGCATCAGGACATCCGTCGCAGCAGCGTGCCCACGTCTTCGAGCAGCCGATCCAGATCGGGCGGACTGTTCGTCGAATTGTTGTCGAGCTCCTGCTTCAGGTAACAGACCGTCAGGTGGGCAAATACGCTGTCGAGTGCCTTTCGTGCGGCCGTCAACTGCTGCGCGACTTCCATGCAGGGCGTCTCTTCGTCGATCATGCGAATCACGCCGCGCACCTGTCCCTCGATACGGCGCAGTCGCTTGGATATCTCTTCGCGCGAATCAGTGCCAATGATATGAGTCACGTACACTCCGAATCGGTCGGTGGCTTGCACCGGTAGGCTTCATGTGACGGGGACCCGACGCGGTGCGACGGCAGTATCGCCAGCGCACTCGACGAAGCGCCCCATCGATGGTCATCGACCGCGCGACACGTCCGCTTCGCGGCGTACGTGGAAGACACGGTGCAGGATGGTATTGAGCGGGCACAGACCGGTGAATCCACTCTGCAGCAGGTTCGCGCCGACGAACGTCGTCACCCACAGCCAGTTGACGCTATGGAACAAGGGGCTGCCCGGGGCGCCCAGCGCCAGAGAGATCAGGATCACCGTACCGGCGAAGATATGCACGATCTTCTCGACCGTCATGCCCGTGGCCTGATCGCAAGCAGCACCGGATCGATCCGTAGTGGTGTTCATGTACGTTTCCTCTTGAAAAGATAGTAGAGCAGGGGAATCACGACCAGCGTCAGCAGGGTCGAGACGAGAATGCCGAAGATCAACGTGACTGCAAGACCGTTGAAGATCGGGTCATCGAGAATGAAGAAACCGCCCATCATCGCGGCGATCGCCGTCAGCAGGATCGGCTGCGCCCGCACTTCGGCCGAGCGTCGCACGGCACGCACCAGCGATTCGCCCCGGGCGAGTTCCAGTTCGATGAAGTCGACGAGCAGGATCGAATTGCGCACGATGATGCCCGCGAGGGCGATCATGCCGATCATCGAGGTGGCCGTGAATTGCGCGCCGAGCAGCGCGTGCCCGGGCATCACGCCGATCAGGGTCAGCGGGATCGGCGCCATGATGATCAGGGGAGTCAGATACGATCGAAATTGAGCTACCACCAGCAGGTAGATCAGCACCAGGCCCACCCCGTAGGCGAGGCCCATGTCGCGGAACGTCTCGTAGGTCACCTGCCACTCACCGTCCCACTTGATCGCGTATTGCCGCAGCGGATCATCGGGCTGGTTGATGAAATACTCGGCGAGCTTCCCCGTGCCGGGCAATTGCACCGTCTGCAAGCTGCCGCGCAGCGTCGCCAGGCCATAGAGCGGGCTATCGATGGTATTGCCGTCGACCAGTCCCATGTCGCCGAACACATAGACGACGGGCAGCAGGTCCTTGTGGAATATCGGCGAATGCCGGTTCGACTCGACCACACGGACAACTTCACCGAGCGGCACGACCTGGCCCGTGCTGGCCATCAACGGCACATTGAGCAACTCGCCGATGCCGCCCTTGTCTGCTTCGGGCAGGCTGACGTGGACCGGCACCGCACGTCGCGCCGACCCATCGTGCAGATAGGTCGCATCGATGCCGTGCAATGCCGCATTGGCGGCCTGGGCGACGG
>JBGSTN010000590.1:0-2195 GCA_041736455.1 Burkholderiaceae bacterium
TGCATGGCGCGGTGGTCGGCGGCGGCCTCGAACTGGCCGTGGCGTGTCACATCCGCGTCGCGGACTCGACCACCTACTATGGCCTGCCGGAAGGCCAGCGCGGCATCTTCGTGGGGGGCGGCGGATCGGTCCGCATTCCCCGCCTGATCGGCGTGGCCCGCATGACAGACATGATGATGACCGGGCGCGTCTACGACGCACGGGACGGAGCGGCCATCGGCCTGTCGCAATACATCGTGGATACCGGCGCGCAGGTCGACAAGGCGCTCGAACTGGCCGCGAAGATCGCCACCAATGCGCCGATGTCGAACTACGCGGTGATGCATGCGCTGCCGCGGATCGCCGACCAGACTCAGTCCGACGGCCTGATGACCGAGTCGCTGATGGCCGCCATCGCACAGAGCACACCCGAAGCCAAGGCGCGACTGCGCGCGTTCCTGGACGGACGGGCCGCAAAAGTCGTCAAGGGCTGAAATCGTCGAGCGTCGACATCATCATGCGTTGAAACAACGAAGCGTTCAGATCACGAAGCCCTGAGTTCTTGAAGAGCCGAGATCAATGACAACAACAGACAGATACAGAGACATCCGGATCGGCGGTTGCATCCGTTCGACGATCGAAGAGCGCGCCGACGGCACGCTGGTCCTGCGTTCGACCGAACCGCTTGCACCCTACCCCGAACGATTGACCGATTGCCTGGCTCGCTGGGCGAGCGACGCGCCCGATCGGACGTTCGTCGCGCGCCGGAAAGCCTTGCCCGGCGGCGAGTGGCGACGCATCACCTATGCCGAGATGCTCGTGCGCGCCCGGTCGATCGGACAGGCGCTGCTCGACCTCGGCCTGTCGGTCGAACGACCGGTCGCGATCCTGTCGGGCAACGATCTCGAGCATCTGTCGCTGGCGCTCGGCGCGATGTGGGCCGGTATTCCGTATGCGCCTATCTCGCCGGCCTACTCGCTCGTGTCGAAGGACTTCGGCAAACTGAAGACGATCGTGTCGACACTGACACCCGGCCTGGTGTTCGCGAGCGATGCGTCCTATTCGGAAGCGATCGCAGCCACGATCGGTCACACGGTACCGGTGGTGCTGACGCATGACACGATCACCGGGTCACCGAAGCCGAGGTTCGCGACGCTGGGCTTCGACACGTTGCTCGAAGTCCCTCCACGGCCGGCACTCGATGCGGCCCATGCCGCCGTCGGTGCCGACACGATCGCGAAATTCCTGTTCACGTCCGGATCGACCCGGCAGCCCAAGGGGGTGATCAATACGCACCGGATGCTCTGCGCCAACCAGCAGATGCTTCGGCAATCGATGGCCTTCCTTGCCGACGAGCCCCCGGTACTGGTCGACTGGTTGCCGTGGAATCACACGTTCGGCGGCAACCACAACGTCGGCATCACGTTGTACAACGGCGGCACCCTCTACGTCGACGATGGCAAGCCCGTGCCGGCGCTCATCGATCTCACGCTGGAGAATCTGCGTGAAATCTCGCCGACGGTCTATTTCAATGTGCCCAAGGGGCTCGAGGAGATCGCCACGGCGATGGACCACGACACCCGCCTCAGGGATTCGCTGTTCGCGCGTTGCAAGGCGATCATGTTTGCCGGGGCCAGTCTTTCGCAGCCGGTCTGGGACAAGCTACATGCACACGCCGAAGCGTCGGTCGGTGAGCGGGTCAGGGTGATCACGGGCCTGGGCATGACGGAGACCGCTCCGTCGTGCACGTTTGCGCTCGGTACCGAGGTCGCGTCCGGGCACATCGGCCTGCCGGTGCCCGGCGTCGAGGTCAAGCTGGTGCCACCCGGCGCGACCGGTGCGGACCCGACCACCGACAAGGTCGAGATCCGATTTCGTGGCCCGAATGTGATGCCGGGCTACTGGAAGGACCCCGGGCAGACCCGCGAGGCATTCGATGACGAGGGCTACTATCGCACCGGCGACGCGGTACGGTGGATCGATCCGTCGCGCCGCGAACTGGGCCTGCTTTTCGACGGACGGACCGCCGAGGATTTCAAGCTGTCGAGCGGAACCTTCGTCAGTGTCGGGCCGTTGCGTGCCAGCATCGTGACCGTCGGTGAACCCTGCGTCCAGGATGCGGTGATCACCGGCATCAACCGCAACGAGGTGGGCGCGCTGATCTTCCCGCGGGTCGACGAGTGTCGGCGCCTCGCAGGCCTGCCCAAGGACGCGCC
>JBGSTN010000716.1:0-2575 GCA_041736455.1 Burkholderiaceae bacterium
AGGCGACGCCGGCGTTGATGCAATCGCTCGATCCGCATGGGCGGGTGCTGACGGTGAGCGACGCCTGGCTGGCTCGCTTCGGCTATGCACGCGAGGACGTGATCGGGCGCCATGCGGCGGAATTCCTGACTCCTGAATCGAAGGCCCAGACGAGAGCGAACCTGCTGCCGGTCGTGCTCGAGACCGGCGGGTGCGATGATGTCGAGATCAAGATGATCACGCGTGACGGGGCCATTCTCGATGTCCTGCTGTCGGCGATCATGGAGCGCAAGCCCGACGGATCGGCGCTTCGCAGCCTGGTCGTGTTCGACGACATCACGCAGCGCAAGCAGGTGGAGCGAGCGCTCTATCTCGAACGCGAACGCACCGAGCGTGCGAACGAACGATTCGCGCTCGCCGCACGCAGCGGCGGCATCGGAGTGTGGGAGTTCGACGTCGCCGCCCGCGCTTTCAGGTTCGACGAACAGATCGCGCGCCTGTACGGCATGCCGCCCGGCACGTTCGAGAGTCAGTATGACGACTTCGTCAAGGTGCTGCATCCGGACGACCGCGACGTGATGGAACGCAATTTCAATCAGGCCATTGCGGGCGGACCGCCGATCGATACCGAATTCCGCATCCGCTGGCCGGATGCATCGATTCATCATGTTCGAGCGGCGGGACGCATCGAACGGGGTGCCGCCGACGAGCCGGTCCGAATGGTCGGTGTCAACTGGGACGTCACCGAACTGCGCAGCCTGGCGCTCGAACTCGCAGAAGAACACGAACTGCTGCGCGTGACGCTGGAATCCATCGGCGACGCGGTGATCACGACGGACCGCAATGGCGACATCACCTGGATGAATCCTGCCGCCGAGCGAATGACCGGCTGGTCGTCGGTCGAAGCAGGTGGACGACCGCTGCCGCAGGTGTTTCATGTGATCCACGAGGAGACGCGGGAAACGGCTCTGAATACCGTAGCGTCGGCTCTCGAACAAGGCATTGTCGTGAGCCTGTCCGATCGCACCACGCTGGTATCGCGCGACGGGGTCGAATTCGGAATCGAGGAATCCGCGGCGCCGATCCGCGATGGCAGCGGTCAATTGAAGGGCGTCGTGCTGGTGTTCCACGATGTCACCGAGCAGCGTCGTCTTTCAGGCGAAATGAACTACCGTGCGACTCATGATCCGCTGACCGAACTGCTCAATCGCAGCGAGTTCGAAGCGAGGCTGCGGCGACTGATCCATACCACGCATCAGGACGGTGCCGAACATGCGCTGCTCTTCATCGATCTCGATCAATTCAAGCTGGTCAACGATGCCTGCGGTCATGCCGTGGGTGACCAGTTGCTGCAGCAGGTGGCGAAACTGCTCGGGCAAGCCGTGCGCGGTCGCGACACGCTGGCCCGTCTGGGCGGCGACGAATTCGCGGTGATTCTCGAGCATTGCAGCGCCGAACAGGCGCAGCGCGTCGCCCGCGAAATCTGCGATCGTGTCGATGATTTCCGTTTCGTGCATGGTGAGCGTCGCTTCCGGATCGGCGCCAGTATCGGGCTGGTACCGGTCGATCAGCGCTGGACAACGATCGAGGCACTCGTGCAGGCCGCCGACAGCGCCTGCTACGCCGCCAAGGATGGCGGGCGCAACCGCGTGCATATCTGGTTCGATACCGATCAGGCGATCCGCATGCGCAGCGGTGAAGCGCATTGGGCGACGCGCCTGGCCACTGCCCTGGACGAAGATCTCTTCGAACTCCACGCGCAGCGGATCTTCGCGGTGCGCGGCGAAACGACCGGCGTCCATGCAGAGGTACTGCTGCGACTGCGCGAAGCCGATGGCGAACTCGTACTGCCTGGCGCATTCCTGCCCGCGGCCGAGCGCTTTCATCTGATGACGAGGATCGATCGCTGGGTGCTCGACAAGACACTGCATTGGCTGGCGCACGCGCGCAATCCGGATCGGATCCTCAACCTGTCGATCAATCTGTCCAGCCAGTCGATCGGCGACCGGGCATTTCACCAGCATGCAATCGAGCGCCTGCGTGAAGCGGGTCCCTCGATCTGCCGCAAGATATCGTTCGAGATCACCGAAACCGCGGCGATCACGAACCTGGCCGATGCGACGGTGTTCATCGAGAACGTCCAGCGACTCGGCGTGCGGATCGCCCTGGATGATTTCGGTGCCGGCGCGTCGTCCTTCGCCTACCTGAAGAACCTGCCGGTGGACACCTTGAAGATCGACGGTCAGTTCGTCCGCGACGTGGCGACCGATGCACTCGACGCGGCGGCGATGCGCTGTTTCAGTGACGTCGCGCGAGTGGTCGGCGTTCATTCGGTGGCCGAGAATGTCGAAACCGAGGCCGCACTCGATCAACTCGTTTCTTTGCAGGTCGACTTCGCGCAGGGATTTCTCCTGCACCGCCCCGCGCCAATGGCTGAACTCGACGAGTCGCCGGCGACTTCCTGCGTCGGCGCAGGCACCGCGCGCGCCCCGAACTGAGCCCGAGGGCCGCACGAAAGGCCTCCAGCGCTTTCCGATCGTTCCGAGTGGGTGCCCGGCGCAGCGCAGCCGATTCTGGGCGACAATCAGCGGCGCGC
>JBGSTN010000740.1:0-4715 GCA_041736455.1 Burkholderiaceae bacterium
CCGTCGACGATCAGCGTGACCTCCGCACCGGGTGCCGACTCGTCCAGCACGCCGGGGTGCGGCGGTGCGCCGGACGGATTCGGTACGCCGAAGCGTTCGATCGACACGCACGCCTCGGGTACACCGGCGTCGCGCAACGCGGCTTCCGCAGCGTCCATCATCGGTCCCGGTCCGCAGATGAATGCGTGGTCGATCGTATGGGCCGGTATCAATGCGGCGATGATTTCCGTGCATTTGGCCCGATCGAGCAGGCCATTGAACAGCTCGATCTCCTGGGCTTCCTCGGCCAGCACATGGATCACCTGGAAACGGTCGATGAACCGGTTCTTCAAACCCTCCAGTGTCTCGACGAACATGATCGAGCGCAGATCACGGTTGCCATAGACCAACGTGAAGCGGCTGGCCGGTTCCACCGCCAGTGTCGTCGCGATCAGCGACAGCATCGGTGTGATGCCCGAGCCTCCGGCAAAGCCGACATAGTGTCTCGCAGCCGTCGGGTCGAGCGGCGTGAAGAAGCGCCCATCGGGCGTCATCACATCGACGACCTGTCCGCACCTGAGGCTATCGTTTGCCCAGTTCGAAAAGCGCCCGTTGACGACGCGCTTGATGCCCACGCGTAGTTCGCCGTCGCGATCGTAGTCTGAAACGGCAGCGCAGATCGAATAAGAGCGACGCAATTCGTCATTGCCGACCCGCGCGCGCATCGTCAGGAACTGACCCTGCGTGAATCGATAAGCCTCCCGCAGTTCGGGCGGTACGGTGAACGCGACGGTCACCGCCGCGTCCGTCTCGGGCCGTACGTCGCGGATGGTCAAGGCATTGAATTGCGGAGTCGCCATGGCGGGGATCAGAACGGTTTGAAGTAGTCGAAAGGTTCGGCGCAGCTCAAGCATCGGTACAGCGCCTTGCAGGGCGTCGAACCGAACTCGGACAGCACGGCTACCTTTGCGCTTCCGCATTGCGGACAGGTCGGCAGCGGCTGCTTCCTCTGGAAGTGGATCGGCTGGACGGCATCGCGGTGACTCGTGCCGACAGGGGGCGCGATGCCATAGGCACGCAGCTTTTCGTGCGCGTCGGGACGGATCCAGTCGGTCGTCCATGCGGGCGTCAGCGTGATGGTGACCTCCGCGTCATCGTGCCCGAGACCGCCAAGCACCCTCCGGACATCCTCGCGAATGGCTTCCGTGGCAGGGCACCCGCTGTAGGTCGGGGTCAGCGTCACCCGAATGCGGCCGGCCACCTCGTCGACGGCGCGCACGATGCCGAGGTCGTCGAGCGTGACGGCGGGAATCTCCGGGTCGGGTACCTGGCCGACTTGCTGGCGCACTTCATCGAGCGCCGCTCGGCACCGCGGCATGCTCACCAACTGGCACCAGGATGTGCGCGGGCGATCGACTGCATTTCTGCCAGCAGGTAGTCGAGGTGCTCGGTGTGGCGCCCGGACTTGCCGTGCGACATGAATTCGCTGTCTGCGGGGCGCCTCAGCGTGGCTTGGCCGAGCACGGCATCCACTTCATCATTCCAGGCGCTGCGCAGGGAAGATGGCAATGGAGCGACCCCGGCAGCAGCGGCGGCGCGGTCGACATCATCATCGCGCCAGAATTCACCGGTATAGGGCCAGAGCCATTCGAGTGCATGCTGGGCACGCTGATGGGACTCGTCGGTTCCATCGCCGAAACGGATCACCCAGTCGCGTGAATGGCGAAGGTGGCCTTTGGCCTCCTTGACCGCCTTCGCCGCGATCTGTCGAAGATCCGGATCCGTCGATGTGGCCAGCGACTGCAGCATCGGCACCGTATAGGCGGAAAACAGGAAATTGCGCACGATTGCGATCGCGTAGTCGTCGTGCTTGCCCGTGCCGCTGGGCAGCTCGACCAAGGCGTGATTTCGGAACTGTGCGCTGTCGCGAAAATAGGCGAACTGGTCTTCGTCGCGACCGGCGTTCTCGAGCTTGCCCGCATGCGTGAGCAGCATCCGGGCCTGGCCGATCAGGTCGAGGCCGATGTTCGCCATCGCCAAGTCTTCCTCGAGTATAGGGCCGTGCCCTGCCCATTCTCCGAGCCGCTGGCTCAGGATGAGTGCGTCATCGGCCAGGCGCAGCACGGCATCGATATGCCAGGCCGGCGCCCTCGAATGGGGCGGTTGGCCGTCGGCCTCGGTCGCGCAGTGTCCGGTCATCACATGTGGTCCACTTCTTTCGGCAGCTTGTAGAACGTCGGATGCCGGTAGATCTTGTCGTTCGTGGGATCGAAATCGATTTCACTGTCCTCGGGAGCCGAGGCCACGATCGCCGCGGACGGAACGACCCAGATGCTGACCCCCTCGTTGCGTCTCGTGTAGACGTCGCGAGCCATGCGCAGGGCCATGCGGGCATCCGTCGCGTGCAGACTGCCACAGTGCTTGTGCTCGAGTCCCTGTTTGGAGCGGGTGAACACTTCCCAGAGCGGCCACTCGTTCCCCGCTTTAGAGGTAGCGTTGTCATCCGTCGAGGTCGCACCGTTGCGATCGGTCATCGTGTTCCCCTGGCTCTGGCTCATGCTGCGCGTTCGTTCTGGCGTTGCTGCTGCTTTGCGGCGTGGGCCAGGGCAGCCTCTCGGACCCAACGCCCCTTGGCGTGCTTGGCACGCTGGTCAGCCATTCGATCACGATTGCAGGGTCCATCGCCCTTCACGACTCGCCAGAACTCCTGCCAGTCGATCGGCCCCGTCTCGTAGTGGCCGCTCGCCTCGTTCAGGCGCAACTGGTCGTCGGGCATCTTCAAGCCCAGCAGATCGGCCTGTGGCACGGTGGCATCGACGAAGCGCTGGCGCAATTCGTCGTTGGACAGGCGCTTGATTCCCCAAGCCATCGATTGCCCGGAATGCGGGGAATCGCTGTCGTGTGGTCCGAACATCATCAAGGCCGGCCACCACCAGCGGTTCAGGGCGTCCTGCGCCATCGCCTTCTGGGCGCCAGTGCCATTGCAGAGCGCGAGCATCAGCTCATAGCCCTGGCGCTGATGAAAAGATTCTTCCTTGCAGACTCGGATCATCGCGCGGGCGTAGGGCCCGAACGAGCATCGGCATAGAGGAATCTGGTTCATGATCGCCGCGCCGTCGACCAGCCATCCGATGCAGCCGACATCCGCCCAGGTCAACGTCGGATAGTTGAAGATCGACGAATATTTTGCCCCGCCCGAAAGAAGCGCTGCCTCCATCTCGTCGCGGGAGACTCCCAGGGTCTCCGCGGCGGCATACAGATACAGTCCGTGACCGCCTTCGTCCTGTGCCTTGGCCAGCAGGATCGCCTTGCGCCGGAGGCTGGGCGCGCGCCCGACGAAATTGCCCTCCGGCAACATGCCGACGATTTCGGAATGCGCGTGTTGCGAGATCTGGCGTATCAACGTCTTGCGGTAGGCGGTCGGCATCCAGTCCTGAGGCTCGATCTTTTCGTCATGCGCGATCCGCTCATCGAACCGCCGCTGCCGTTCATTGTCTTCGGCAGCGATACTGACGGGATCGACCGGGGTCAGATCCATGGCCTGGGTATACATATTGATGCTCCGGATTCGATGCTTGTCGATATTATTATGTGACCGGACGGTCGGTCAATGATGATTGTCCCGTCGGTTCCGCGGCCCTTTCACGGTCGATCGATTGATCTGGCGGTCGGTGACCAACGTTGTTGCTTCGAAAGGCTGCCCGGATCGGTGCGAGCCAAACTCGTTTGACATGCCGTGTATCGAACCGCCATAATCTTGGGTTCTGTGGAGAGGTGTCCGAGTGGTTAAAGGAGGCAGACTGTAAATCTGTTCGCTATGCGTACGCTGGTTCGAATCCAGCCCTCTCCACCAAGAATGGGAAACCCCATGCCTGCTGAGGCTTGGGGGGTGGTCTGGGGCGGCGCGGCACGGGGTTGGTCTTGCTTTCGCGGGGTTGGTCTTGCTTTCGTAATGCTTGGTGCTTTGTCTGCGGGGTTGGGTTTTCTTTTGGGCCTGGGTTTTCGTTTTGGTCTGGGTTTCTTCGGGGCTTGGGTCTGGTCTCGGGGGCTGGTTCTAACGACTTGGTGCAGGTCGTGCGGTCGCGGTGAGGTTGGCGCGCGGGTGTAGCTCAATGGTAGAGCAGAAGCCTTCCAAGCTTATGACGAGGGTTCGATTCCCTTCACCCGCTCCAGAGCCTCGAACGCCGTGCCGGCCAGGTTCGTCGGTGCGATCGGCGAGGCGGCAGTCGTGATGAATGGATCGGCACCGACGGTCAGGTCGGGCGCTTGGATGAAGCGGTGCGGGTGAAGTCTGCAATCCGCGCCGATGGGCGGCAGGTGCTGCCCGGCGTGTTGCGGCACGGGTGGTCGACTCCCCATGCCGATGATGCTGCGGCGGGCCGCGGCATGTTGTTGTTGGCACGAGCCCGGGGTATCGGGTCGCGAGATTTGCCCATGTGGCTCAGTGGTAGAGCACTCCCTTGGTAAGGGAGAGGTCGCGCGTTCGATCCGCGCCATGGGCACCATTATTCGTCGGGCAGCCGCGCTTGGCTGCTCACTTCAGACAGTCGGTTCATCACCGGTAACAGCAGTCAGCCAGCATCCGGGAGTATTCCAAAATGGCAAAAGGAAAGTTCGAGCGCACGAAGCCGCACGTGAACGTGGGGACGATTGGTCACGTTGACCATGGCAAGACGACGTTGACGGCGGCGATCACGACGGTGCTGTCGCGCAAGTTCGGAGGCGAGGCCAAGGGT